>JAABTC010000186.1 GCA_011390055.1 Burkholderiales bacterium
CTGTCCGGCCTGCTTCAGGCTCGGCACCTCGGGCATCGAGGCCAGCGGCTTGTCGCCCCAGTGCGCGAGCGCGCGCAGCTTGCCGGCCTTGATGTGCGAGAGCACGCTGGCCGGCCCGGTGGAGAGTGCGTCGACCTGGCCGCCCAGCAAAGCCAGCACCGCCGGCCCGGCGCCGGTGTACGGGATGTGCGTGACGCGCACGCCCGCGCTGGCCTTGAGCATTTCCATCGGCACGTGCATCGTGCCGTAGTTGCCCGAGCTGCCGTAGTTGTACTTGCCCGGCTGCGACTTCAGCGCGCCCAGGAATTCGCCCAGGTTCTTCCACGGCGCATCGGCGCGCACCACCAGCACGGTTGGGTCGGCCGTGAAGCGGGCGATCGGCTTGAACTGGTCGAGCGTGAACTGCGGCTTGCGGCCGAGGATCTTGTCGGCCTCGGGCAGGATCGAAATGGACGACAGCGACATCAGCAGCGTGTAGCCGTCGGCCGGCGCTCGTGCGGCCGCGCCCATGCCGGTGGCGCCACCGGCGCCGGCGCGGTTTTCCACCACCACCGTCTGGCCGAGTTCGCGCGCCAGCGCTTCGGCCACCGGCCGGCCCACGGTGTCGGCCACGCCCCCGGGCGGGAAGGGCACGATCAGCGTGATTGGCTTGTCGGGATAGCCGGCTTGTGCGCAGACGCTGCCGGCGAAGGCCAACAACAGCGCAGCGAAGGTGGTCTGGATGTTCATGCGCCCTCCTGGACGAAGCGGTTTTGCAGTGTGCCGATGCCGTCGATCTCGATGCGCACGACGTCGCCGTGGCCGAGCCAGCGCGGCGGCTTCATGCCCATGCCCACGCCGGCGGCGGTGCCGGTGGCGATGATGTCGCCGGGCAACAGGGTGATGCCGCGCGAGCAGGTCTCGATCAGCGTCGGGATGTCGAAAATCAGGTCGCTGGTGCGCGCGTCCTGGCGCAGCTCTTCGCTGCCGCCGTTCGGCGTGACCCAGCAGCGCACGCGGGTGTCGCTGGCGTCGAGCTCGTCGGCGGTGACGATCCACGGCCCCATCGGGCAGAAGGTGTCGAAGCTCTTGCCCAGGTCCCACTGCGCGTGTCGCATCTGCACGTCGCGCGCGGTCACGTCGTTGACGATGGTGTAGCCCCAGACGTGCTTGAGCGCGTCGGCCCGCGCGATGTTGCGGCCGCCTTGGCCGATCACCAATGTCAGCTCGGCCTCGTAGTCGATCTGCGATGACACCGCGGCCCCCGGCAACTGCACGTCGGCGTCGGGGCCGATCACGGTTTCGGGCACCTTGGTGAACACGATCGGCCAGCTCTGCACGTCCGCCGCGTTGTCCTTGAACACGGTCTCGCGCAGCTCCTTGGCATGCGCGTGGTAGTTGCGGCCGACGCACCACAGGTTGCGACGAGGTTGCGGCAGCGGGGCGAGCAGGCGGGCCCCGGCCAGGGCCACCTGGCCGTCGATCGCGGGCAGCGCCGCGTTGCCGCGTTCGATGAGCGCGAGCGCGCCGCGGGTGCCGTCGATGGCAAAGAGATCGATCGACCGGCCGTCGTTCGTCAGCCGGCCGACACGGCGGCGGCCCTGGTGTTCGAGTGTCGCAATGCGCATCGTCGGTTCCTTTCGAATTCGCCCAAATGCTACCATTTCGAACCATGCAAGCCGCTGCCCAACTCCGGGACACGATCCTGGACAACTTGCGCTCGCGCACCTGGCGTGCGGGGCATCAGTTGCCGACCGAGCGCGCCCTCGGCGAGCAGTTCGGCGTCAGCCGCTCGACCGTGCGCCGGGTGTTGCAGGATTTCAAGCGCAAGCGCTTGATCACGCAGACGGTGGGCAGCGGCACCTACGTCTCCGAACGGGTGCACGAGGCGCTCGGCGACCTGGTGCCGGGCGGCCCGGCGCGCAGTGTCAGCCCGTCCGAGTTGATGGGCGCGCGGCTGGCGCTCGAGCCGGCCCTCGTGGAGATGGTGATCGGCAATGCGACTGCCGCCGACTTCGCCCGCATGGACGCCTGCAACGAGCGCGCCGAGGCGGCCGCCACGCCCGAGGATTTCGAGCACTGGGACGCGCAGCTGCACGAGGCGATCGCCGAGGCCGCGCACAACGACTTCATCGCCGGCGTGTTCCGGCTGATGAGCCAGGCCCGCGCACAAGGCGAATGGGGCGTGATGAAGCGGCGCAGTGCGACACCCGAACGCCGCCTCGAATACCAGCGGGAACACCGGGCGCTGGTGGCGGCGCTGAAAGACCGCGATGTCGAACGCGCGCGTCGCCTTTGCCTGACGCACCTGCTGCATGTGCGCACCAACCTGCTCGGCTACTGAAGGCGTGCGCGCCGTGGTTGACGGGGTCTGCCACATTGACCCGGCCGAGACCCGTCGCTACAGTCGGTCGAAGCGGTACCAGCGCATACCAATCCAAACCAAGCGCAACCAATGCCCCGGGAGCACCGCATGAACGCCTTGACGTCCTTGTCCCGTCTGCAGCAAGTCATCCTGGCCGCGTGCGCGGCCGTGGGCTTCAGCGTGCCCGCGCAGGCGCAGGAGTACCCGAGCCGGCCGGTCCGCATCATCGTGCCGTTTGCACCCGGCGGCTCGGCCGACGTGTTCGGCCGCTTTCTGGCGCAGCGGCTGCAGGAGTCGATGGGCCAAACCTTCCTGATCGACAACCGGCCCGGCGCGGGCTCGGTGATCGGCACCGACGCGGTGGCCAAGAGCGCGCCCGACGGACACACGCTGCTGTTGATGTCGAACACGCACACCGTGAACGAGTCGCTGATCCCGAGCAAGCCCTTCGTGCTGATGCGCGACTTCGTGGCCGTGGCGCCGATCAACTACTCCGACCTCGTGCTGGTGGGCAAGGCCGGCTTGCCGCAGAGCACCTTGCCCGAGCTGATCAAGGCCGCGAAGGGGCGCCCGGGCGCCATGTCGTACGCCTCGTCGGGGCCGGGCACGCCGTACCACATGGCGGGCGAACTGTTCAAGGCGATGGCCGGCGTGTCGATCGTGCACATCCCGTACCGCGGCAGCGCCGGCGCCCGCACCGATGTGTTGGGCGGCCAGATCGAAATGATGTTCGACGCCATCCCGACGATGACCGAGCACATCAAGTCGGGCAAGGTGAAGGCGCTGGCCACCACCGGCAAGGTGCGCTCGGCGGTGCTGCCGGATGTGCCCACGGCCAACGAGGCCGGGGTGCCCGGCTACGAGGCCACGCTGTGGCTCGGCCTGATGGCGCCCAAGGGCACGCCGCCCGCGGTGGTGGCCAAGCTGAATGCCGAGGTTGCCAAGATCACCGGCAACCCCGACGTGCGCCGCGCCTGGCTGGCGCAGGGCACCACCGCGATGACGATGGGTGTGGACGAATTCGGTCGCTACATGAACGACGACATCGCCAAGTGGGCGCGCATCGTCAAGTTCTCGGGCGCCAAGGCGGAGTAGGTCCGCGCCACCGCGTGCTCATGCATCCCGCCGCCGTCGCTGCCTCGCTCCTTTCGACCCTGCTTGCCGCCCCGGCCATGGCCCTCGACCTGACCCCGCTGTGGGACTTCGCTCGCCCCGAGCTGAGCGAGCAGCGCTTTCGCGCGGCGCTGGCCACGGCCACCGGTGACGACGCGCTGATCCTGCAGACCCAGATCGCGCGCAGCTTCGGCTTGCGCAAGGACTTCGTGCAGGCGCGGGCTATCCTGGAATCGGTCGAGCCTCAGGTCCGGCGCGCGGGTGCGGAGGCGCGGGTGCGCTACGCGCTCGAACTCGGGCGAACCCACGCCTCGGCCACGCATCCGCCCGAGACGCAGACGGCCGAAGCCCAGGCCGCCGCACGCCGTGCCTTCGATGAAGCGTTGGCGCTGGCGCGTGAGGCGCGCCTGGATGCCCTGGCGATCGATGCGATCCACATGTTCGCGTTCATCGATACCGCCCCGGCCGAGCAATTGAAGTGGGCCGAGCAAGCGCTGGCGGTGGTCGAGGCATCGACGCAGCCGGCCGCGAAGGCGTGGGAAGCCTCCATCCGAAACAACCTGGGTATGGCGCTGCATGGGCTCGGCCGCCTCGAGGCGGCGCTGGCGCAGTTCGAGCAAGCCCTGGCGCTGCGCGAGCGCAGCGGCCCTGCCGAACGCGTGCGCGTGGCGCGCTGGATGGTGGCCTGGACCTTGCGCGCAATGAAGCGCGACGACGAGGCGCTGGCCATCCAGCTGCGCCTGGAGCGCGAGGCCGACGCGGCCGCACAACCCGACCCCTACGTCTTCGAGGAGCTCGAAATCCTCTACCGCAGCCGAGGCCAGGCCGAGCGCGCCGCGGCCTACGCCGAACGCAGGAAGGCCCTGGCGCCGTGACGTCCACACCGACCTTGAATCTGCTCTGCGCCGGCGCGGCCCAGGGCCTCGTGACGGCGCTGCAGACGCAGTGGCTAGCCGACACCGGCGCGACGATCGGCGGCCGCTTCGGCGCGGTCGGCGCGATGCAGGAAGGGTTGCTGGCAGGCGAGCCGTGCGATGTCTTCGTCTCGACCGACAAGATGATCGGCGAGCTGATCGAGGCCGGCCGCTTGCGGCGCGGGTCGCAGGCGCCGCTGGGCCGGGTCGACACCGGCATCGCGGTGCGTGCCGGCACGC
>JAABTC010000187.1 GCA_011390055.1 Burkholderiales bacterium
CCTGAACAAGTGCGACGAGGCCGAGCGGCCGATCGTCTCCGAATACTTCCAGCGTGTATTCAATGGAGCCCCCAAGCTCGCTCGCGCTCGCTACCCCCCGAGGGGGCCGCCCGCCGACGGACCGGCGAAGCCGGATCCGTGGCTTGAGCTTGGCGTGAACCGAATGCGCTGGCCTGAGCCTTGCACCCTCGCCGGTTCCCACGCGACACTGCGGCTGTTGTCTGCGGATCATCACGTCTCGCTGTGCGAGGCAGTGCGTGACGGGGACTTGTGGAAACTCTGGGTCACCAACGTGCCTTCGCCCGAGGGCATGCGCGCCGAGATCGAGCGCCGGCTGTCGCTGCCGACGATGTGCCCGTTCACCGTCTTCGACGGCTCGGGCCGCGTCGTGGGCATGACGACCTACATGAACACCGATGCCACGCACAAGCGTCTCGAGATCGGCAGCACCTGGTATGCACGGAGTGCCCAGCGCACGCCGCTGAACACGCAGTGCAAGCGCCTGCTGCTGGCGCATGCGTTCGAGGCGCTCGACTGCATCGCCGTCGAATTCCGCACGCACCGGCTGAACACACCAAGCCGCCGCGCGATCGAGCGGTTGGGGGCCCAGCTGGACGGCATCCTGCGGTCGCACCTGCGCGCGGCCGATGGCACGCTGCGCGACACCGCGGTTTACAGCATCACGGCGGCCGAGTGGCCGACGGTGCGCGCCCACCTAGACTGGCAGCTGGCCCGGCCGCGCTGAGCGTGGGGCTCAGGCACCCCAGGCGCTGGCGATGTCACCCGCGCGCGTGAGCCAACAGCGCTCGCGCTGGGCGGCGATGTGTTGGAGCGCCCGGCGCAACGCCCGCAGCCGAAACGGTTGCCCGGCGATCATGGCGTGCAGCGCAAGGCCCATCACCAGCGGTGGGCCCCCTTGCGACTGCTCGAGCATCTCGTCGAACTGGTCGACCACCATGTCGGCAAAGTCCTGAGCGCCGACCTGGCGGCCGATGATCGCGGCGCTGTCGTTCACCTCCTGCGGGTACGGCACGGCGAGGATGCGGCCCTGGCGCGTGGCCATCCACACCGGCTGGTCGTCCATGCACCAGTCGAGCAGGTACCGGTAGCCGGCTTCGTGCAGCAGATCGGGCGTGCGCTCGGTCTCGGCGATCCAGGGGCTGAGCCAGCCCGCCGGCGGCCGGCCTTCATGCTGTGTGATCGTGTGCGTCACCTGCCCGATCAGCGCTCGCTCCTCGGCCTCGGAAAGGCCGGCCTGGTGCTCGGAGTTGGTGCGGCCGTGCGAGGCGATCTCGGCGCCTGCATCGCGAGACGCCGCGATCAGCGACGGACATGCCGCGTACAGCTCGGTGTTGATCAGCAGCGTCACCGGCAGCGACAGCGAGTCCAGCAACTCGAGCAAACGCCACGCGCCGACCCGGTTGCCGTACTCGCGCCACGAGTTGTTGAGCACGTCGGGTTGGGGGATGCCCGGCACCAGATCTTCCACCAGGCCTTCGCCCCAGGCGTAGTGTTCGAGGTTGAGCGCGATGTACACCGCCAGGCCCTGGCCGCCGGGCCAGGTGCCGGCCGGGCGGTCGACGATCGGCGAGTACCCGTAGCGGCCGTGGCTGCGCAGCATGATGGCGTCTCCAGTTTCAGCGTCGAGCGGCGAACGCCGCCGCGAGCGCCGGATCGACGCCCACGAGTTCGCGCCCTGCGGGCCACGCGTAGCTACCGGCGCGGGGCTTCGGCAGCGCGAGGCCATGCAGCAGCTGCGCTTGCCGCACGGCACAGGCGATGCCGTCGATCAACGGCACCGACACCTGCGGCTGCAGCCGCGCCGGCACGCCGGCCATCACCGCGCCGGCCAACAGCACGGTCTCGGCGCCGTCGCGTTCGACCAGATCGTTGGCGGCGGCGACGAGTTCGGCGTCGAGCGCGGCGTGCGCGCCCTGCTGGTACGCGGCGGTGCTTTCCAGCGTGCGCCAACCGGCGATGCGTGCGGCCAGGCCGTACGACGCCACCAGCTCGTGGTACAGCGGCAGCACGCGGGCCCCGAAGGTGACGACGCCGATGCGCCCGCCGAGCATGCAGGCGGTGAGCAGCCCGGCCTCCGTCATGCCGACGACGGGCACGTCGAGCAGCTCACGCGCGGCGCGCAGGCCGGTGTCGTACGACACAGCGATGACCACCGCGTCGCAGCCGGTGGCGTGCTGCGCAACCAGCGCCAGCGTCGAATGCTCGCCGATGGCGTGCTCGGCGCGCGAGCCGATGACGCGCCCGCCGAACGTGCCGGTGACCGCCACGATTTCGCTGCCCGGCGCGGCGCTGGCACGCGCCTCGGCCGCCACCTTGTCGGTGACGACCTGCGAGGTGTTGGCGTTGACGACGAGCAGCTTCATGTGGTGAACACGGCTTCGAAGTCGAGCTCGCCATCGTGCGCGCGCTCGAAGTTCAGCGACGCCTCGACATGCCGCAGGTGCAGGACCATGTGCTCGGCAGCCCGCTTCTCGTCTCGCGCCTCGATCGCGTCGACCAGGTCGCTGTGCTCGTGGTACGGGCAGGCCGGCATGTTCGGCGCGTCGTACAGGATGATGACCAGGCAGGTCAGCGTCTCCAGATCGCGCAGCGTCTTGGCCAGATAGCGGTTGCCGGCGATCCCGGCGATCAGCTGGTGGAACTCACCCGACAGCCGGACGATCGCGCGTTTGTCGTTGGCCGTGCGTGCCGCGGACTCCTTTGCCACGTGGGTGCGCAGGCGGCGGATGTCGTCCTTGGTCGCGGCGCGCAGCGCCTGACGGATCAGCTCGGGCTCGATGACGCGGCGTGCGGCAAAGACCTGGCGCGCCTCCTCCACCGTCGGGCTGCTGACAAAGGCGCCGCGATTGGGCACGACGGTGACGATGCGGTCGTGCGACAGGCGCTCGATCACCTGCCGGATCTGCGTGCGGCTGACGCCGAACACTTTGGCCAGCTTCTCCTCGCCGAGCTTGGTGCCCGGCGGCAGGCGGTGCTCGACGATTGCGCCGAGCATGCGCTGGTGGATCGCATCGACGCTGGGCGGCGGTGCCGGCGGCGGTGCAGCGCGACCCATCGCAGTGCGCCGCGGGCGCGTGGAAGCTCCAGTTTGGGGCATTGCTGTATCCAAAACAGTTGACTTTTGAATCCAATGTCGAGGAAGTATAGCCACACACGCTCTTGCTGCAAGAGCGTCGAGTGCTTGTGGCTGCAGGCGCTTCATCGTGCTTGGCGTGCTTGTTGCAAGAGCTGCCACCACCAACCAGGATGACATCGGAACGGTGCATCTGGGGAAAACCCCTAATAGATTGCATTCAAACAGCTTGATGTTTTGTATGCAGTTGAATAAGCTTCCTGTCACAAACCGCAAGGAGTCTTCTCGATGAACCCGACCTGGCCGCGCCGCATGGCACTCGTCACCAGCCTGCTGGTGCCCCTGCTCGCTCCCCACAGCGCCTGGGCGCAGGAAAAGCTGCGCATTGCCGGCAATTTCGCGCCGGACCACTCGTCGTCGCTCGCGATGCAGCAATTCAAGAAGGACGTGGAGAGCGCGTCCAAGGGCACGCTGCAGATCGAAGTCTTCGACAACATGCAGTTGGGCGGCGCCGCCGAGAACGTGTCGCAGACCCGTTCCGGCACGATCCACATGACGTGGGTCGGCATGGCCTTCCTGTCGCGTACCGTGACCGAGCTCGAGGCGGTG
Source organism: Burkholderiales bacterium (assembly GCA_011390055.1). Taxonomy (GTDB): domain Bacteria; phylum Pseudomonadota; class Gammaproteobacteria; order Burkholderiales; family Burkholderiaceae_C; genus CADEEN01. The sequence continues at coordinate 3,704 of JAABTC010000187.1, forward strand.
AGCCTGCCCTTCCTGTTCCCGAACCGTCAAGTCGCCTACAAGGTGATGGACGGCGCGGTCGGTGACCTGATCGAAGGCAAGATGGCCGACAAGGGCTTCAGCTCGCTCGGCTTCATGGAACTGGGCCCGCGCCAGGTCACCAACAGCCAGCGTCCGATCAAGACGATGGCCGACCTGAAGGGCCTGAAGATCCGGCTGCAGCCCAACGAGACGCATCTGGCCACCTTCCGCGCGCTCGGCGCCAATCCGCTGGCGATGGACATCAAGGAGGTCTACTCCGCGATGGAGCAGAAGGTGATCGACGGCCACGAGAACCCGTACGCGCTGATCCTCACCAGCCGCTTCAACGAAGTCCAGAAGCACCTGTCGAACACCTCGCACTTCTTCGACTTCATCGCGGTGGTGGCCAACAAGAAGAAGTTCGACGGCCTGTCCGCCGAGCACAAGAAGATCGTGCAGACCGCGATGGCCAACGCCATCGCCGCACAGCGCACGATGGCCACCAAGGCCGACGCCGATTCGCTGGCCGAGCTGCAGAAAAAGGGCATGACGTACACCGAGATGCCCGCGAGCGAGCGCGAAGCGATGCGCAAGGCCACGGCCGGCGTCGTCGACGACGTGCGCAAGCGCGTCGGCGGCACGCTCGTGGATCAGGTGCTCGACGCCGTCAAGAAGGCCGGCGGCTGACGCGCGGCGCTGTCCATGCACGCCGCTTCGTTCACCGCCTGGCAGCCGATGGCGAGCCCGGCCGCGCTGCGTCCGCTGGCCTGGCTGCTGGCCGCGCTCGACGCCGCCGTGGCCTGGGTGCTGTGCGTTGCGATGGCGGTGATGGTGGCCGTGGTCGGCGGGCAGGTGGCGCTGCGCTACGGCTTCAACAGCTCGATCGACTGGGCCGACGAGGTCGC
>JAABTC010000188.1 GCA_011390055.1 Burkholderiales bacterium
CCTAAGCATGCAATTCCGAACATTCTGAGCTTGTCGAAGGAAGGGCTGCAGGCACACGGCTCAACCGCCCCCCGCATACCCACACTGCCGCCACGCCTCGAACACCGCCACGGCGACGGCGTTGCTGAGGTTCAGGCTGCGCTGGCCGGGACACATCGGCAGGCGCACGCGCTGTGCCGGGTCGAAGGCATCGCGCACGGCGGGTTCGAGGCCGGCACTTTCGCTGCCGAAGACGAGCCAGTCGCCGGGCAGCCAGGCCACGTCGTGGAACGGCCGGCTGCCGCGCGTGGTGAAGGCGAAGCAGCGCGATGGCTGGGGTTGCAGCCGCTCGACCAGCGCCGCCCACGAGGCATGCCGCTGCACCCGCGCGTGCTCGTGGTAGTCGAGGCCGGCGCGCTGCAGCAGCTTGTCGTCCATCGAGAAGCCGAGCGGCTCGACCAGGTGCAGCGCGCAGCCGGTGTTGGCCGCCAGCCGGATGACGTTGCCGGTGTTGGGCGGGATCTCCGGGCGCACCAGAACGATGTTGAACATGCGCTAAGCCGAGCGTCTCAGGCCGGTGCCGGGCCGCTCCCAAGCGGCCTGAGCTCCCCTTGGGGGACGCGAGCGAAGCAAGCTCGGGGCTGTCATGACATGGGTGTGCGCGCCACGACCCACACCTGGACGCTGGCTGCGCCAGCCGCCAGCAAGGTGCGGCTGGCCTCGGCCACGGTGGCGCCGCTGGTCATCACGTCGTCCACAAGTGCGACGTGCCGGCCGCGCAACGCCGCCGCCGGTGCCACCGCGAAGGCGCCGCGGATGCGGGCGGCGCGCTCGGCGCGTGGCAGTGCGGCCAGGTGGACGGTGTCGACCAGGCGCAGCAAGGCGTGCGGTTGCGCTTCGAGGTCCAGCGTCGCGCCAAGCCGTCGCGCCAGTTCCCAGGCCTGGTTCATGCCGCGCTCGCGCAGCCGCTCGGGCGACAGCGGCACTGGCAGCACCAGGTCGGCCGACCGCGTGCCTTGCCGGGCCACGGCCGCGGCGACCAATCCTGCCAACGGTGACGCCAGGTCGAGCGCGGCGCGGAACTTGAAAGCGCCGATCAGCCGGCTCCAGGGGAAGGCGTAATCGACCGCGGCGCAGGCCTGTCGGTACGGCGGCGGTTCGCGCAGGCACCCCGCGCATTCGGCCACGCCGTCCGGCACGCTGACGGCGCAGCGTTGGCAGCGCGGACGGGGCGCCGCATGCCGGGCGCGGCACGCCGTGCACAGGCCGCCCCGGTCCCAGGCGCGGCACACGGCGCACTGCGATGGCAGTCTCGCAGCCAGCCCGGACAGCGCGCGCGCCATGGCACGCGCTGTCGCGTGCAGCGGCGTCGCGCGGCGGGCTGGCGTCGCCGGGGGTCGGTGCATCGGCTCAATATACTGCCGCGACCCATGTCCATCGTCGAAGACGCCGCCTCTGCCCGGCCCGCCCCGCAGCCCTCGCGGCCGGTCGACCGCACGGCGCTGGCCCGCTGGATCCAGCGCCAGCAAGGGCAGGCCGAAGCGCCCTGGTTGCACCGCGAAGTGGCACGGCGCATGGCCGAGCGGCTGGTGTTGTTCAAGGTGGCGCCGAACGTCGTCATCGACTGGTGGGCCGGCCCCGGCGGCAGCGCCCCGGCGCTGGCCCGCGCCCTGCCGCGCGCCCGCGTGATCGAGGTCGTGCCCGAGGGCACGGGCACCCGGGGCGGGCCGCCGGCCGCGGGTGGGCCATGGTGGTCGGCCGCAGGCTGGCGGCGCAAGCCGTCGGCAGTCCAGGACGCGGACCTGGCGGCGGGCGCCGGCCAACTGGTGTGGGCCAACATGATGCTGCATGCGGTGGCCGATCCATCGGCCGTGATGCGCCGCTGGCGCGAGGTGCTGGCGGTGGACGGCTACCTGATGTTCTCGACCCTCGGCCCCGGCACGCTGGCCAGCCTGCGCAACGTGTACCGCGAGGCCGGGTGGGGCCCGCCACACGCGCCTTACACCGACATGCACGACCTGGGCGACATGCTCGTTGAGGCGGGCCTGGCCGACCCGGTGATGGACCAGGAGCATTTGCGCCTGACCTGGGCCACGCCCGAAGCGCTTCTGGCCGAACTGCGCACCCTGGGCGTGAACGCCGATCCGTCGCGCCATCGTGGCTTGCGCACCCGGCGCTGGCGCGAGCGGCTGCTCGGCGCCCTGCGTGAGCAAGCACGGGTGAGTGGCACCGGAGACGGCCGCATCGCGCTCGACTTCGAGTTGGTCTACGGCCACGCCTTCAAGCCCGCGCCGCGCGTGCGGATGGCCGCCGAAACGCGGCTGCCGCTCGACGAGATGCGGCGGATGGTGCGCAGCGCGCGCAAGGCCGATCCCTCCGCGGGGGCATGAACGCCGGTGAAGGCGATTGCCTGGGCTAAACTCTCAAGCTGTCCTGCAGTCCGTTGCGCGTCAAGCGCTGCGGTCGATGCCACAGGCCCGGGTTTCGACCAGGGTCCGAGCGGACAACCGACCCAACCCCATGTCCGCTGCCACCGCACCACGCACCTGGTCTGTCAACCCTGCCGAAGGCCGAGGGACGGACGCCGGCTGGCGTTTTGCGCGCGCCTCGGCCGACGGCTTGCAGTGGGTCTTGAAGCGCAATTGTTCGTTCAGCCCCGGCCAGTTGTTCGGCACCTACCTGGCACTGTGCTCGGTGTCGTTGGTGATCGCGCTGGGCTTCACCTGGCAGGGTGCGACCCCGGTGCTGGCCTTCGCCGCGGTCGAGATGCTGCTCGTCGGTGCGGCCTTGCTGATCTATGCGCACCATGCGGCCGACCAGGAGTGCATCCTGCTGGCGGGTGGCGAGCTGAGCGTCGAGCACCGCCGCGGCGCTGTCACGCAGACCACCCTGTTCCGCGCCGCCTGGGTGCGCGTCGAGCCGCGCCATGGCGAAGGCTCGCTCGTTCAGCTCTCGGCCGATGGCCAGCAGGCCTGTGTCGGCCGCTACCTGCGCGCCGAGATGCGCACACCCTTGGCCCGCGAGCTGCGAGCGGCCTTGCGTGCCGAGCTCGATGCCAACCCGGTCGCGGCGCCGGCCCCGACCCCGAATTCGGACCCCAAGTGACGACGATGACCCCACTCTCCCTGATCAGCCAGCGCCTTGCACAGGCTTTCTTGAGCCTGGGCGCGACCGTGGCCACCACCGCGGCCCTGGCCGTCAACAGCCTGCCCGGCGGGCCGGCCGTGAACCAGATCGACCTGCACCCGCCGGCCACCCGCATCGCGGCCGAGCAGCAGTGGCTGCACAACTTCATGCTGATCCTGTGCACGGTGATCTTCTTGGCCGTGTTCGGGGTGATGTTCTATTCGATCTTCAAGCACCGCCGCTCGAAGGGCGCCAAGGCGGCCAACTTCCACGAGAGCGTTTCGGTCGAGATCGCCTGGACCATCGTCCCCTTCATCATCGTGATCCTGATGGCCCTGCCGGCCACCAAGGTGGTGGTGGCCATGAAGGACACCAGCAACGCCGACCTGACCATCAAGGCCACCGGCTACCAGTGGCGCTGGGGCTACGACTACCTGAAGGGCGAAGGCGAGGGCATCGGCTTCCTTTCCACGCTCGACCCGACGCACCGGGCGATGAGCGACAGCGGCAAGCCCGTGGCCACCGACGACTACCTGCTCAAGGTCGACAACCCGCTGGTCGTGCCGGTCGACAAGAAGGTGCGCATCATCACCACCGCCAACGACGTGATCCACGCCTTTGCGGTGAACTCGCTGGGCATCAAGCAGGACGCCATCCCCGGCTTCGTGCGCGACACCTGGTTCCGCGCCGAGAAGGTGGGTGACTATTACGGCCAGTGCCAGGAGCTTTGCGGCAAGGAACACGCCTACATGCCGATCCACGTGAAGGTGCTGAGCCAGGCTGACTACGCAAGCTGGGTCGACGGCAAGAAGAAGGCCATGGCCGCGTTGGCCGATGACCCGGCCAAGGAATGGCCGCTTGCCGACCTCGTGGCCCGCGGGGAAAAGGTCTACGCGGCCAACTGCCAGGCCTGCCACCAAGCCACCGGCGCGGGTGCCGGGCCGATCAAGGCACTGGCCGGCTCGCCGGTGGTGCTGGATGCCGACCACGCCAAGCAGATCGCGATCCTGCTCAACGGCGCGGCCAATGGCGCGATGCCGGCCTGGAAGCAGCTCTCCGACACCGAGCTGGCAGCCGTCATCACGTACACCAAGAATGCGTGGACGAACAAGACCGGGCAGATGGTGCAGCCGAAAGAAATCGTCGCTGCACGCAAGTGAATTGAATCCAAGGAAAGAGGCAGATTCCCATGAGCGCAGTTCTCGACCACGCCGGCCACGGCCACGGCCATGACGACCACGCCCACCATGCCCCGAGCGGCTGGCGGCGCTGGGTCTTCGCGACGAACCACAAGGACATCGGCACGATGTACCTGTTGTTCAGCTTCACGATGCTGATGGTCGGCGGCGTGCTGGCGCTGGGCATCCGCGCCGAGCTGTTCCAGCCCGGGCTGCAGTTCGTGAATCCGGAGCTGTTCAACCAGTTCACGACCATGCACGGGCTGATCATGGTGTTCGGCGCGA
>JAABTC010000189.1 GCA_011390055.1 Burkholderiales bacterium
CCGAAGAACCGGCGCGTGAAGGCGGCATCGACGACGGTCGAGGTGGGCAGCCCGTTGTGGAAGAACCGTGTGCTGCCGTCGGGCTGGGCGAGGCCCGTCAGCCGATCGCCGGCGGCCACGTCGGGGAAGGCGCGCGTCATCGCCTGCTGCCAGCGGCGCGCCAGTTCCTCGTCGATCTCGCCGCTGCGGCGCATCTCGACGATCGAGCGTTCGGCGATGGCCGCCCCCGACAGCCCGCGCGCATACCGCAGCTCCAGCGCAAAGGCGTGGGCCGGGTAACGCTCGGCTTCGAATCCGGGGCCGACCCACAGCCGTGCTTCGTAGATCGTCAGCCCGAAGAAGCGCAGCGAGCCCCGGCCCTGCAAAGTGGCCATGGGCAGCGCTGCGGCCACCTCGGGCGCAGGCGCCACGGGCGCGGTGTTCGCCGACGCGCCACCGAACGCGCAGGCCAGGCTGGCACCCACGGCCGCGACCCACCGGCGCAGGCTGGCCGCCGCGCCGTGGGTCGATCGAAAGGTGCTGGCCATCAGTCGCGCCGCAGCGTGAACTGCACGACGTCGGTGTTGCCGTGGCTGAACGCGGCTTCGCAGTAAGCGAGGTAGAACTGCCAGATGCGCATGAAGCGGCCGTCGAACCCCAAGGCGCGCACATCGGCTTCGCGCGCCAGGAAGGCCACCCGCCAGCGCCGCAGCGTCTCGGCATAGTCGCCGCCGAAGGCCAGCCGGCGTTCGACGTGGAAGCCGTGGCGCTGCGCCAGCGCCTCGAATTGCGAGACGCTCGGCAGCAGGCCGCCCGGGAAGATGTACTGCTGGATGAAGTCGGTGGAGTGCACGTAGCGCTCGAAGAGGTCGTCGCGGATCGTGATGCTCTGGATGCAGGCCCGGCCGCCCGGCTTCAGGCAGCGCCGCAGCGTCTCGAAGTAGCTGTCCCAGTACTCTCGCCCCACGGCTTCGAACATCTCGATCGACACGATGGCATCGAAGGGTTCGCTTTCGTGCGCGTCGGCCAGATCGCGGTAGTCCTGCAGCCGCAGATCGCAGCGCTCGGCCAGGCCGGCGTCGGCCACGCGCTGGCGCGCCCAGGCCAGCTGCTCGTGCGAGAGGGTCACGCCGACCACCTGGGCGCCGTGGTCGCGCGCTGCGATCTCGGCCAGGCCGCCCCAGCCGCAACCGATCTCCAGCAGCCGGCTGCCCGGCTGCACGCCGGCTTCGTCGAGCGCGCGGCGCAGCTTGGCCTCCTGCGCTTGCTGCAGCGGCTGGGCCTCGTCGCCGTCGAACCAGGCACTCGAGTAGCTCATCGACGGATCGAGCCACTGCGCATAGAAAGTGTTGCCGATGTCGTAGTGCGCGTGGATGTTCTTCGCGCTCCCGCGGCGCGTGTTGCGGTGCAGCGCATGCTTGGCCCGGTACAGCAGCGAACCCCACCAGGAGCCGTAGACCACGCGCTCGAGCGCATTTCGGTTGGTGATCAGCAGGCTGAGCACCGAAGTCGGATCGGCCGCGTCCCACTCGCCGGCGATGTAGCCTTCGGCAAAGCCGATGTCGCCGCTGGCCAGGGCGCGCGAGAACACCTTCCAGTCGCGCACGTGCACGGTCACCGGTGCAGCGTCGTGACCGCAGCGGCGCGTCGAGCCGTCGGGCAGGTGCAGTTCGAGCGCGCCGTGCTGCAGCCGCGCCAGCACCGCCAGCACGGCGCGGGCGGCAGCCGGTGGGCGACGCGGCGCAGCCACGCGCGCATTGGATTCGGAGAGGTCGAGTCGGGAGGAGTTCATCGCGTGACGAAGCGGTCGGGGGCCGGGGGATGGCGGTGGAAAGGAACGCGCTTGAGGGCCAGGCGCAGCGCATGCCAGTGGATGCGGGCGACCACGCCGAAGGTCATCAAGGGCACGCCGAAGAAGGCGCGCCAGGTGCTGGCCGCCGTGAGGGGTTGCAGCGCCCCACCCACGCTGGTCTGCAGCAGCACGCCGGCGTCGTCGCCATGGTCGACATGGGCGATGGTGTGACGGCCGGCGGCGATGGCCTTGCCACTGTTCACGAAGCGGAAGCGGTAGTGGCCCTGCACCGCGCAGAACGGCGAGACGTGAAACGCCTTGGCCGCCTCGATGGTGCCGCCCCAACGCAGCGCCGGCCCGCTGAGCAGGTAGCAGTGGCGTTCGCCGAAGGTGTTGTTGACCTCGGCCACCACCGCGGCCAGCGAACCGTCGGCGCGTTGTGCGTACCAGAAGCTCACCGGCTTGAATGCATAGCCCAGCACACGCGGGAACGTGTGCAGCCAGATCTCGCCGTCGGCGTCGGTGATGCGCTCGCGCGCCAGCACGTCTTCGAGCCAGGCGAGTGCGTCCTCGCGCCCGTCGCCGTGGTCACGGTCGAAGAACGCCAGCGCACCGTAGCGGTTGCGCCGCAGTTCGCGGGCGGGTTGCGCACGCAGGGCACGCATCGGCAGCATCAGGAAGTAGGTGGCATGGCTGAAGGCATGTTCCGCGGGCCGCACGCGGCGATGCCAGACGCGGCCGATGCCGATGAGGGGCCGCGGCAGGTTCATGCTGCGCCCTGCCGCGCCACCGCACCGGCTCCCACCACCGCCTCGGCGACGGCCAGGCCGGCGGTCAGGCCGTCTTCGTGGAAGCCGTAGCCGGCCCAGGCGCCGCAGAACCAGCTCCGACGTTGCCCCTGGATGTCGGGCAGGCGCTGTTGCGCTGCGATGGCGCCGAGATCGAACACGGGGTGCTCGTAGTCGAAGCTGCGGATCACGCGGTCGGCGCGCGGCTCGCGCACCGGGTTCAGCGAAACGATCAACGGAGTCGACCAGGGCAACGGCTGCAGGCGGTTGAGCAGGTAGTGCAGGCAGACGCCGTCGGCCTCGCCGGCAGCCGTTCCGCCTGCATTCCCTTCGGGTGCCGACTCGTAGTTCCAGGCCGCCCAGGCCATGCGACGGGTCGGCAGCACCGACGCATCCGTGTGCAGCACGGCGCGGTTGGGGTGGTAGCGCAGGGCACCGAGCACCCGCTGCTCGTCGGCGGTTGCGTCGGCGCCGAGCAGGCGCAGGGCCTGGTCGCTGTGGCACGCGAAGACGACCTGGTCGAAGTGTTCGGCGCCAGTCTCGGTACGCAACAGCGCGCCGGCGTCGGTGCGTTGCACGCCGAGCACGGGCGTGTTCAGGCGCGCGTCGGTCAGTGAGTCGACGATGCGTCGCACGTAGCTGCGCGAGCCGCCGCGCACCGAGAGCCACTGCGGCCGGTCGGTGACCTGCAGCAGGCCATGGTTGTGGCAGAAGCGGATCAGCGTGGCGACCGGAAAGGCCAGCATCTGTGCCGTGGGGCAGGACCAGATGCAACCGATCATCGGCAGGAAATACCACTCGCGAAATTCGCGCCCGAAGTGGTGCTGGTCGAGGAACTCACCGATCGGCTGGCGCAGCGTGAGCTCGGCGTCGCGCTCGGCCAGGGAGGTGGTCAGCCGGTTGAAGCGGCCGATGTCGCGCAACATGCGCCAGAAGGCCGGACGCAGCAGGTTGGCCGGTTGCGCGAAGACACTGGCCAGGTGGGTGCCGCTCCACTCCAGCCCCTGGCTGCGTGCCTGCACCGAGAACGACATTTCCGAAGCGACCGTTTCCACGCCGAGTTCGTCGAACAGGCGCATCAGGCGCGGGTAGGTGCGGGTGTTGCAGACGAGGAAGCCGGTGTCGACCCCCTGCGTCACCCCTTCGAGCGTCACGTCCACCGTGTTGGCATGACCGCCGAAATGGCGCCCGCCCTCGAACAGCGTCACGCGGACGCGGCCCGAGCGGCTCAGCTCACGCGCCGCCGCAAGGCCGGCAATGCCCGAGCCGATGACCGCAATACGTTCCACGCTGGATCCTTCTCGTTGGGTTGTCCCGGCTGGTACGCCGATGGCACCACACTGGATGCGATGTACCGGTGAGTTCGCGTACGATACCATATAGTTCAAATCGCGACGATATAGTTCAGAATTTGAACTTGAGAGGCCAAAGCCGGGTAGACTCGCGTCATGACGACCCTGCCTTACCGGGAGCAGATGCTGCTCGTGCGCGAAGACGCGATCGTGCAGGCGGTCAACCGCCTGCTGGTCACCAAGGGCTACGACCTGATGACGGTCGACGAGGTGGCCAGCGAAGCAGGCATGGCCAAGGCCAGCCTGTACAAGCACTTCAGCTCCAAGGAGGCGCTGGCCGGTGCCGCCATGGTCCGCATCCTCGACCGCGCCATCGCCCAGGCTGACGCACAGCAGCTCCGTCAGCCCGGGGCCAGCGGCATCGAACAGCTCCGTGCGATGGTGCGCTGGACGCTCGAGGTGCAGCTCGCGGGCGAGATGCCCAGCCTGCCCGCGCAGAATTCGCGTCTGACGGAGTCGCTGCGCGCCAACCGCCAGTACACCGACCGATTGATGGCCCTGAGCGACCGGCTGGGCGCATGGATCCTGCAGGCCCAGGCCAGCGGCAGCCTGGGCGATGGCCTGCCGCCCGAGCTGGTGCTGTACACCCTGTTCGCGCGTGCCTGCGACCCGGTGCTCGGCCTGATGAAGTCCACCGGC
>JAABTC010000190.1 GCA_011390055.1 Burkholderiales bacterium
GACCGCCTTGGTCTGACTCACGTCAAACAGCCTCCACGAAACCCGGTGCGGTTCACCCTGCATCGCTTCCAGCGCCTCTATGCGCCGCTGCACTGGCGTACTCATGATCCTGCTCCTTGGTTGCGGGCTTCCAGCGCCTCGATGCGTCGCACAAGCTCGGTGGTCTCGATGATCTTGGCCACGCCACCCAGCGCGGTGACGATCTGCGCGGCTTGTGCCGGTGCCAGGTCGCCGTCGGCTGCGGCCTGCACGACAGCACGGGCTTGGTCGGCCAGCGTGCCGTTGGCGGGTAGGTCCAGAGTGGTCGGCATGTCCACCGGGCGCAGCGCAGGCAACACGCGGTCAAGAATGATCCTGATGGCCTGCGCATCGCCAGCCAGCGCCTGAGTGCGCAGAGTGACGATGATCTTGTCGAGATCGGTCGCCAGCGTGGCGCGCAACTCTGCAACAGGGCCACGTCCAGGCGGTCGGCCTGGGCCTCCTGCGTTGCCAGGTGCAAACCTGCCACCTGAGCCACGCTCGGATTTTTGACGGTCGTCTATCGGCTCGGTCATAACGGCTTCTCCTTGAACCTAGGGCAGCGCTGTAGCTGGTCGAGCATGAAAGCCTCGCGCTTTGCACAGCGCCAGCCAGGGCCAGCGTGCTGACATTCAACGCATAGGCGCCGGTCATCGATATCACGGTCGCGGTGCAGCAATCTCTCGGCGCGGCACTTGGCATTGGGGTAGCTCAGCCAGGTGCTGCGCGCCACGCGCTTGTCGAAGCTGACGATCTCGGCATCGGTCCAGGCTGGCAGGCCCGCCAGGTCGTCGTGTTGCGCCTGTTGCGTGATCGTTGCGTCGTTTGTTGCGTGCAACGTGGCGGCGGCGGCGGCGGTAGGTAGCGCCTGGTCGTTTGTTGCGTGTTGCGTTTCCCTAGGCAGTGCAACGTGCAACAAGCTCGCGGGCTGTTGCGTGTTGCACGCCCTAGTCACTGCAACGACGCAACGCGCAACAAGTGCCGACAGGTAGCTGTCACGCAGGCCCATCAGTGCGCCTCCGGCTCGGGCTGCGGCTTGCTGGCCTTTGCGGGTAGCTTGCCCGCCTTCTTCAAGGCCCGCCATACCGTGCTGCGGTTGATACCCAGTTCTTCGGCGATCAGCGGCCCGGTCAACCCTTCGTCGGCCAGCGCGGTGATGCGCTCTGCACTAGACGCCTCGGCCTCCTTGAACGCCCAGCGCGCCACGCCGTCGTTAATGGTTAGCGTCAGGTCGAGTTCGGCAGCATCGTCACCGTGCAGGTGTCGGCCCTTGGTCACAGCCCAAGTAAACGCCGCGCCGGTCCTCGGGTCATAGTCGCCTGCGCGCTTCAACTGAATCACGATGTCGAGCAGGTCTTCCTTCTTGCTGTTGCCGCGCTGCTCGCCGTTCTTGCCTGCGTGGTGAACAAGCAGCACAGCTATGCCGCGCCCGCGCAGCGTGAGCAGCCAATTGCTGACTGGCGTCCAACTTTCAGACTCGTTTTCTTTGCCGGTGCGGCACCATGCCGACAAGTTGTCGATGACGATGACGCGGGTCTTGTCATCGATCAGCGGCTCGACCATCTGCTGGCCCGCCACGGTGGACAGGTCTGGCAGTGGCTGACCCTCGGGCAGCAGGTCCGGCGTGAACAGGCGGAAGTTGTCGGCCTGGTCGTCGCTGGCGTCCTCGGGGATGAATGACGCCACGCGCTGCTGCATGACAGCACCGGCCATCTCGGCGTCGAGATACAGCACGCCGACAGGCTGCGCTGCCTTCCACCGCAGGAACACAGCCCCGAAGGCCAGCGCCGCGCCAATGGACAAGCAAACCTGAGTCTTGCCCACGCCACGGCCTGCAAACACCATTGCCAGGTCGCCCGCGTGGATCAGCGGCCCCAGCAATTGCACGCGCTCAGGGAATTGATGCTCGCCCAACTGCATGACGTTCAAGGCCCGCAACGGCTGTACCAATTGCATCTGCTGGCGCAAGTCGTCGCCGACGATGTTCTGCAATCTCTCAGCTGTCGCGGCCAGCGTGGCAACGTCAACGCGCTCCATTGCACACCTCCGCCGCGTTGCCCAGGCGCTGTGCTGCCACCAGCAGGCGCTCGAAGTCCTGGTCGGTGATCTCCTTGCCACTGACGACATCCGAGACCACGACGACGGCCACGGTGGACTCGAAGGCCACCAGCGTAAGCACGTCAGACGCGTTAAATGGCCGCCTGACGGGCTTGCCGATAGCGCCGGGCTTGTCTGGGTACAGGTCGGCGAACGACAGCCCCACAGCGCCCAGGATGGCCTCGACGCTATCGCCGCCGAAGTCGTGCAGCAGCACCGTGCCGTCGTCGGTCTCGCGGATGGCCAGAGACGGGCTTTTGTCTTCGCGTGTAGGGCAACTGGCGATCCATTTTCCGGAGCCGGTGCGCCTGACGCGCTGCAACCGGGACAACAACTTGTCGGCGCTCATGGCTGCGCTCCCACTTTTGTTGCCTGCCACGCTTGGGCAAACTTGCGCATGGACTGCACCTCTGCCTGCTCGATCTGTAATGCGTGATTCCAGGGGTCGCGCTCGATCAGTGCCTGCACACACTCGTGTACGCGCTGGCGCAGCAGCACGGGACTCATGGCGTCCAGTTCCCAACACTCACGCCCAAAGTTCTCGACAAACCAGCGGTGGCGCGGGTCGCCGGTCTTCGTGCTGGCGTCGAAGCTGGGCAGGCCAGGAAGATCACCCTCCACCAATGCCACCCGACGAAAGTCAATCTGGCCGTTGTAGCGGCAGATTCGGCCCGGCAGGTCGATGGTGCTCATATGCATGCCCGACGGGTCGAAGTCACCCGCGTAGAGCACGGTCAACGGCTTGTCTGACGACGTAGATTCTTCGGCCGCATCCCACAGCGCGGTTGCGGAGCCGTAGCCGTGCATTACCTTGAATGTCACGCCGAATTCGCGCAGCACTGGCGCCAGCGTGCCGCGCACAGTGCCTTTCTCGCTCCAAACCTGCACGCGCCTAGGCTGGTCTTGCCAGTAGTCGCGGCGGTAGCCATTGACGGCAGCATCGATGATCTGGTCAGGGCACTGCCACAGCGATACGCGCTCGGCCTCTCGGGTTTCATCGACAACCCATGCCCACGGGATGATTCCCTGCTCACGAGCATAGACAAGCTGGGTGCTGACCTTGTTGGTCGAGCCCTTGCTCATGTCAGCCAACAGGCCCATGGTGAATAGCCGGTAGCAGACCGCGCGCACGCTGGCCGGTTGTATCGCGGCCAGTATTTCGTGGCAGGCATGGATTAGGTCCAGTGACGCCTGTGACTTGCCGCGCCCACGTCGCTTGATGGTGGCGGCGCTCATTAGCGGCCCCCAATCTGGCGCAGCAGGTCGCCTACTGCGCGCAGGCATGGCACGGCCCTGCTGTAGTTCCAACGGGCCACCAGAAACTCGCCGTCAGCCATCTCGATCAGCGTGCAGCCGCAGAGTGCGGCGCGTGCTTTCATGGTGGCCAGCGCTTTACCTGCGCCGCCGCCGCCTTCAAAATACAACTTGTCGTTTTGGGTTTCGTTCTCGGGGGCACCGTTGGCGCGGTGCCCTTCGTTATTGGGGCGGCTCATTTAGAAGCCCTCCGAAACCAGCGGCTCGGGTTGGCGCACCAAATTCGCAGCGCCAGCGCGATGAGGTAGGCCATCATGATTGCACCTCGGCCTGCTGCGCCAGGAACGCCTCGACTAGGTCTAAATCGAAAACGGTAGTGTTCGGCCCCAGCTTAAAAGGCGCCGGGAATTTGCCTTCCTTCACCCAGCGCCACACAGTGGCCGGACTTACTGGCAGGCGGCCAGTTCTGTGCTTGGTGGTTGCCAGGTCGGCTATGCGGATAACTCGCGGCCCGCCATTGCTGTTTGCTTTGCGCTGCCTGTTGCCAATGCTGTGCGTCATCGAAACCCCTTCCGCAGTCCTCTCGACGCGCCGGGGTTGCGACTTGCTACCCGCTAAGGCGCGGCGGTGTTCGCTGCGATGGGATTCACGATAAAAATTCGATGCGTAAAAGTCGGCCTAAGAACTCTTCACTTCTTGCACTTGACAGGCGGCAATGGCACGTCTCTAGCCAGGAAGTAGCGCTCTCGCTGCGTGTCATCCTTAGTCCACGCTTCCACCCAAGGCAGGCCCTCTCGCCTCAAGCCTTCGATCCTTTTCAGTTCCTTCGCAAAGGCGCTGGCCGCAAGATCTTTAGCAGCCTTTAACGAATGGCCGCGATCCCGTGCAGCTTGAATCCACCAAGCAACGTCTATAGCCCTCTGTGGATCAGCGGGACGGTGTCTTGGCCTGGGTAGTAAGCCCAGCGATTGCAGCGGATCCTTGTCCTTGTGTTCAACGATTCGCCGCAGCACTTCAGCAAGCCAGCGTAGCGCCTCGGGGCTCTGCGCTTCATTGAGACTTTGGCGCAGACAAAAGTCGTTGATGATGGCCAGCGCTGCGCCGTGGCTGCGGTTGTCTCGGGTGTCCATAGGCTCCTGCTTCGGATCTACGGGATCCGCTG
>JAABTC010000191.1 GCA_011390055.1 Burkholderiales bacterium
AGGGCCGTCGGCGCCTCGCTGACCACGACGTCGCCGACCAGGGCGTCGGGCGCCAGGCGGCCAATATCGCCCGGCAGCCCCTCGCCCGGCTTCATGCCAACCGGCGACGCATTGACGACCATGTCGATGCCGTCGCGGTCGGCCGTCGCGCTTCCGACATCGCAAGCAGGAAATGCGCTCTCGACTGCAGCGACGAGCCGCGTACCGCGGGCATGATCTGGGCTGACGATGCGGATCGACGCGACGCCAGCCTCGGCGAGCGCGCATGCAATCGCGCTGCCTGCGCCGCCGGCACCAAAAAGCAGGACCCGGCGACCGCGCAAGCGCTCTCCCTTGCGCTCGATGCCGCGCACGAAGCCGGCGCCGTCGAACATGTCGCCGCTCCAGCTGCCATCGGCCTCGCGACGCAGCGCATTGACGGCGCCGATGCAACGCGCCGCCGCACCGAGCCGGCTGGCATAGCGCGCCATCGTTTCCTTCAGCGGCGCCGTGACCAGCAGGCCGTCGAGGTTGCCCAGGACCATCAGGCCGGGGACGACGGTCTCGACGCGGTCGAGCGCGACCTGCATGGGCACCAGCACGGCGTCGATGCCCTCGTCGGCGAAGCGTTGGGTGAAGGCCTCGGCCGAACGCACCTGCACGATCGGATCGCCGATGATCGCGTACAGGCGCGTCGTGCCTGTGATGCGTACGCGTGCCGCCGCTGCGCCCGGCGCGGCGTTCATGTCAACTTGGCCCCGCGGGCCTCGACCCACGCCGCGACACGCTCGCTGCGGTAACGTCGCGCCTTGGCGTGCACATGCGCACCCAGACCCATCAGGCCGGGCTCGAAGAGGCGCGCATCCATCGTCGTCATCGCGGGCGACACCGCGGGCCGGAAGCCCATCTGCGCGATGACATCGCGTTCGACATTGAGCCCAGGTGCGATCTCGGTCAGCTCGAGCCCATGCTCGCCGATGCGAAACACCGCGCGCTCGGTGACGAACAGCGCCACCTGCCCGCGCTCGCGAGCCATCGCCGCGCTGTAGCAAATTTGCTCGAGCTTCGGGACGAACTTGCGGTGCCGGCCTTCCTTGCGGATCACGGTCTTGCCGTGCTCCCAGACGATGTCGAGCTCGCCCGCCGTCAGGGTGCCGCTGAAGACCATGCAGCGCGCGTTCTGGCTGATGTTGATGAAGCCGCCGACGCCGATGATCTTGTCTCCGAAGCGACTGACGTTGACATTGCCCTGGGCATCGACCTCGGCGAAGGACAGGAAGGCGATGTCCAGCCCGCCGCCGTCATAAAAGTCGAACTGCGCCGGCTGGTCGATCATCGCGGCGAAGTTCTGTGCCCCGCCGGAGTCGCGGCCGGTGATCGGCGCGCCGCCGATCAGGCCCTGCTCGTTGGTCAGCGTCGCGACGTCGAGCAGGCCTTCCTCGGCCGCGATCGTCGACAGCCCGGTCGACACGCCGGCGCCAAGGTTGCAGATCGCGTCGGGGAACAGCTCCATCGCCGCGCGGCGAACGATGACCTTGCGCGGGCCGAAGGGCAGCGGCTTGATGTCGCCGACCGGAATGCGCAGCTCGCCCGAGTAGCTCGGGTCGTAGTCCGTCGCATAGGTCTGGCGCTGCGCCGGATCGACGACGACGAAGTCGACGAGGATGCCGGGAATCTTGACCTGCTTGGCCGGCAGCGCACCGCGGCTGGCCAGGCGCTTGACCTGCACGACGACGATGCCGCCGGCGCGGCGCGTGGCCTGCGCCATCGCCAGCATCTCGCCGAACACGGCCTCTTGTTCCATGGTGACGTTGCCGTCCTCGTCGGCCGTGGTGCCGCGCAAGAACGCGACGTTCACTGGCACTGGCTTGAACAGCAGCCACTCCTCCCCTGCAAGCTGGACCACCTCGACAAATTCCGGCGGCGTGCACGGGCTCTGGCGCGCCCCCTGCTGCCGCGGGTCGACGAAGGTGTGCAGCCCCGTCTTGGTGATCAGGCCAGGGCGGCCGGCGGCCATGTCGCGCATCAATTGCGACAGCACACCCTGTGGCAGGGTGTAAGCCTCGATTTTGTTCTCGGCCGCCAGCCGCACCAGGCCCGGCGAGTCGACCAAAGCGCTGGTGATCGCGCGTTTGAGCAAGCCTTCGTGCGCGAGGTGGCTGGCACCGAGCGCCCCGCGGTCGCCCACGCCGACCACGCTGACCGAGGTCAGGCCACGCGGCTCGGCCTGCGCGAGGAAGCGCCGCTCGACGGCCGCCAGCAAGGCTTCAGGCACGGAATGCCCGCCGCCCGATCCGCTGATCAGGATCGCATCACCGTCGCGGACCAATTGCGCGGCTTCATCCGCAGTGATTTTGAACATTTCAATCAGCCCACGCTGCGACCCGCTGCTCCTGGACACCCAGGCCCTCAATGCCCAGGCGCATCACGTCGCCGGGCTTCAGGTACTGCGGCGGCTTCATTCCGAGGCCCACGCCTTGCGGCGTCCCCGTGGTGATGACATCACCAGGCTGCAAGACCACGTACTGGCTGGTGTCGGAAACGATCTGCGCAATCGTGAAGATCATGTCGCTGGTATTCGAGTCCTGAATGCGCTTGCCATTGAGGTCAAGCCACAGGCGCAGGTTCTGCACGTCGGCGATCTCGTCGGGCGTGACCAGCCAGGGGCCGAGCGGGCCGAAGGTGGGAGCCATCTTGCCCTTGACCCACTGGCCGCTGCGCTCGAGCTGGAACTCCCGTTCCGAGAGGTCATTGCAGATGAAGTAACCGGCGACGCAGGCCAGCGCCTGGGCCGGATCGACATAGTGCGTCGTCTTGCCGATCACCAGCGCCAGCTCGACCTCCCAGTCGGTCTTCGTCGATCCCTTGGGCAACAGCACCGTGTCGTTCGGGCCGCAGATGCACGAGGGCGCCTTGTTGAACAAGATTGGATCCTTGGGGATCGGTGCGTTCGTCTCAATGGCGTGCTGGACGTAGTTCAGACCCACCGCGATGAAGTTGCCGGGCTGCGCGATGCAGGCGCCCAGGCGCGTGCCTTCGGCGACGATGGGCAGGCTCTCCACATCGACTGACTGAAGTTTGCGCGGTCCGCCGCTGGCGAAGAATTGCGGACCGAAGTCGTCACAGTGGCCGGTGAGGTTGCGGATTCGGCCCTGCGCATCAACGAGGCCCGGGCGTTCATGACCAGCAATTCCGTGTCTGACGAGTTTCATGGTGATCGTGATGGAGGAGTCGGTTCAGGAAGGATTGGCGGCTTGCGCGAGCCGGCAGATTTCGAGCGAATAGATCGCGGCATCATCACGCACCGCAACGTCCAGGCCCCGCAAGCCGGACCCGTGGATCAGGCGCCGCGCCTGCTCGGCCGCGCCGCCCGTGCTGGTTTCAACCAACAGCACCCAGGCCGGCACGTCGAAGGCGCGCGTGTTCGACTCGGCCGTGTTCAGCCGGCTGGCGCCCTGGTCGGCGACGAACAGGTGGCAGGCGAGCACGCCGACCTGCTCGGCGAGTTCAGCAAACACGGCGCCGCCCAGATGGGCGACGACCGCATTGCGCCGTGCATCTGGCGCCACGAGTCGCATCGCCAGCACGTGACCGCCGCTGCTCGTACCGACCGAATGCACGACGCGACACACCGCCCGTGAGGTGTTCTGGAAGTGGGCCAGCGTGCGCGTGGTCGCCGGCGTCGGCGCGTTCAGGCGCGCCAGGTAGGCGGGCGACACCAGCGCGTCCAGGTCTTCGGCCTCGTAGAAAGTGAGCCACTCGGGCGTGTGCCCCGGCCTGGCATAACGGCGACCGCGCCGGAACCCGGGCAGCGCCAACCGCTCCGGGATGTGCTCGTGGTCGTGCCAGCGGTAGAACGCTTCGCGGCCGGCGGCCGCGACGTCGTTCCAGACCAGGACCGCCGCTTCGCCGAGCAGCGCGCCATCGCGCACCAACGGAGCCGCGCCGGTGTTCATCGGCCGCTGAACTCCGGCGCGCGCTTGGCCCGGAACGCCGCCACCCCCTCGTGCAGGTCGCTGCTGTCAAAGATCTTCTGCTGGGCGACCGTCGAGATGGACAACCCCGCGTCCAGCGCCAGGTCCTGCGCCGCATCGACGAGCTGCTTGGCCAGCCGGTTCGACAGCGGCCCGCGCGCCGCAATCGTGTCGGCCCACTCGCGTGCACCGTCAAGCGCGGAGCCCTCCCCGACCACGCGGTTGACGAGACCCCAGGCGAACGCTACCTCGTCGGACACGGTCTCACCGGTGAACAGCATCTGCTTGGCGCGTGCCGGGCCGATCAGCCGGGTCAGGCGCAGCGCGCCGCTGCCGGCCAAACCGCCAAGCCGCGATTCGGTCAGGCCCAGCGCGACGCCCTGTCGCAGCACGCGCAGATCGCAAGCCAGTGCCAGTTCGAGCCCACCGCCCAGCGCTGGGCCGTCGATCGCTGCGATCGTCGGCATCGGCATGCGCGCAAGGCGCCGCAGCACCATGTCCTCGAACAGGATCTTGTGCTCGCTGGCGTCGCTGCGCAGGGCGGCGAACTCC
>JAABTC010000192.1 GCA_011390055.1 Burkholderiales bacterium
AGCTCCGCCGCCTGGATGAAGCCCATGTCCAGTGCGCCGGACTGCAGCTGCTGCATCATCGCCGACTCGTTGCCGAGCTGGCCGGAGTGGAACACCGTCATCGTCATGCGGCCGTTGGTGGCGGCCTTGAGCTTGTCGGCCAGCACCAACGCGGACTTGTTCCAGGAATGCCCCACCGGGGTGATGAGGCCGAGGCGAAGCTCCTTGGCTTGGGCCAGCGAGAGGGACGGCGCAGCCAACGGCAGCGAGGCACCGAGGGCAACGATTTGGCGGCGGGACAGCGTCATGGTTTTTCTCCAGGGTTGTGAAGGGGGCTCATTTCAGTAGAGCCAGCGAGAGGAACGGGTAGATCGACAGCAGCACCAGCAGCACGCAGGCCACGCCGAAGAACGGCAGGGTCAGCAAAAACATCCTGCCCGGCTTGGCGCCGGTGACGGCCGCCGCCACGAAGAAGCACAGGCCGACGGGCGGCGACAGCAGGCCGAGCACGAGGTTGATGACGACGACCACGCCGAAGTGGCGCGGGTCGATGTGATAGACGTCGGTGGCCAGGGGCAGCAGGATCGGCACGGTCATGATCAGGCCGGGAATGCCATCGATGACGGTGCCGATGATCAGCAGGATGACCATCGTCAGCAGCATGAACGTGACGGGATCCCTGGCCACGGTCTGGACCCACGCGGCGGTCGCCTGCGGGACCTTGCCGTAGATGAGCACCCAGGAAAAGACGGCGGCGGCGGCGACGAGAAACAGCACGACCGCCGAGTAGATGCCCGCCCGCAGCATCATCTCGGGCAGGCGCGAGAAGTGGAACTCCCGCGTCCAGTACTTGCCCACCAGGGCCGCAGCCACGGCGCCGACCGCGGCACTCTCGGTGGCGTTGGCCAGGCCGCTCATGATGGAGCCGACGATGACGATCGGGATCAGCATCGTCGGCGCTGCTTTCAGGATCGTGATCAACCGCTCTTTGGGCGTTTTCCTGGCGCCGCGCGGGTAGTTGTGGACGTAGCCCAGCAGCCCGATCACCGCGAAGAACAGCAGCGTGAGAATGATGCCGGGCAGGATGCCGGCGATCAGCATGTCGCTGACGGACACCTGCGCCAAGGCGCTGTACACGACGAACATCACCGACGGCGGGATGATCGGGCCCAGCATGCCGCCGTAGGCCGTCAACCCAGCAGCGAAATCCTTGTCGTAGCCCTGCTTCTCCATCTCGGGCACCATGATCTTCGACATGATCGCCACCTGCGCAGTGGCCGAGCCCAGCATGGACGCAACGAACATGTTGGCCAGGATGCTCACGTAGGCCAGCCCGCCACGCACCGCGCCGATGACGGCCATCGCCAGATCGACGATGCGCCGCGTGATGCCGCCGCCGTTCATGATCTCGCCGATGAGAATGAACAACGGAATGGCAATCAGGCCGTAGCTGTCGACCCCGCCGAACATGTGCAGAGGATAGGACTGGTAGAGCAGTGGGTTGTTCGACGAGACGATGAACGCAATGCCGGCGATGCACAGGCACAGGCCGATCGGCACGCCGATCAGCATCACCAACCCGAACACGACGCCGGTCAGCATGTCAATTGACGCCTTCGATGCCGGAACCCAGGAAAGCTGCCTGGCTCGCGCGCGGGACGAGGTCGAGATCCTCGAGCAGGTTGGCCGCGCTGTGCACCGTCATCGACAGCGCAAACAGCGGCATGATCATGTACAGCGCCCACACCGGCCAGCCGAGCGTCTGCGTGCGCTCGGTGTAGATGAAGTTGAACGTCTTGGCTGCAAGCTCGCGCGCGTCGAAGCCGGCGCGGGCCATGCCCACCGGGTCAAGCCAGAGCGCGCACAGCCACAGCAGGGTCAGGCCGAACAGCAGCACGATGGCGGTTGCCATCACCTTGGCGATGCGCACGCCGCGCGCCGAGAAGCGCTCGGTCAGCAGCGTGACCGCGAAGTCCAGACGCAGACGCGTCATCGCCGAGGCGCCTACAAAGGTCAGGAAGACGACCGAATAGACCGCCGATTCATCGACCCAGTACAGCGAGACGCCGGCGTAACGCGTGACCACGTTCAGCAGGATCAAGCCGGTCAGCAGGAACATGAACCCTGCGACCGCGAAACGCTCGGCCATCAGCAGCTTTGCCGACATCCACATCACCAGGCGCAAGGGCGCTGCGGATGGCTGCACGGCGGAGGCCTGTTCGTTCATCGATGATCCTGAGCCGCTGCTCGCCGAGCTGGAAAAAGGTGGCGTTTCAAACAAGCATATATTTTATACAATCGCGATGTCAAGCCTGTACGGTACTTCCCTTTGTCCATGAGCCCCCGCCTCGGCCATCGCACCTTGTCAGCCGCCATCGTAGAGCAGCTGCGGCGCGACATCCTGGCCGGCACTTACGCAGCGGGTGAACAGTTGCGCCAGGACGCGCTGGCTGCCAGCTTCCAGGTCAGCCGCATTCCGGTGCGTGAAGCCCTCTTCCAATTGGAAGCCGAGGGTCTGGTGCTGATCGCTCCGCACAAGGGCGCCATCGTCTCGGCGTTTTCGCTCGAAGAGATCGACGATGTCTTCGATTTGCGTGCTTTGCTGGAGCCGCGCATGCTGGCACAGTCTGCCCCGCTGCTCACGCCGCATGACTTCGCCGAAGTCTCGGCATTGGAGGCTGAGTTCAAGGAGGCCATTGCCGCTGGCGACGTCGCGCGATGGGGCCAACTGAATGCGCGCTACCACCTGGCGCTGTACCGCCACGCGCGCCAACCGCGCACGCTGGCCATCGTCACCGCACTGCTGCAGACCAGCGACCGCTTCACGCGCCTGCAGATGAACCGCGCTCCCGCCCTCAGCCGGGCCGAAAGCGAACACCGCAAGCTGCTGCGCCTGTGCCAGGAAGGCAAGGCAGCGCAGGCCTGTGACTATCTCGTGGCGCACATCGAAAAGGTGCGCCGGGACTTGCACGCGCTGCTCAAGCGCAGTGCAATCACCCAGCGCAATGCGCCAACCCATGCTGCTTGAAAGCCAAATCGCCATCGTCACCGGGGCCGCCTCGGGCATGGGCGCGGCCACCGCGCGCCTGCTCACTGAAGCCGGAGCCACCGTGCTCGGCGCCGACATCTCCCGCACCCCCGGCATCGCCCTCGTCGGCGACGTCTCCAACCCCAAGTTCTGCGATGCCGCCGTCGCCAAGGCCGTGGCCCTGCACGGCCGCCTCGACATCCTCGTCAACGCCGCCGGTGTCATCGTCCGCGCCGATGCGCCGGCCACCGACGACGATGCCTGGTACCGGCAGATGCGGGTCAACGTCGATGGCACCTTCTTCATGTGCCGCGCGGCGATCCGGCAGATGCGCCAGCAGGGTTCGGGCGCGATCGTCAACTTCGGCTCGATCTGGGGCTCGGCCGGTGGCAAGGGCCACGTGGCCTATGCCACCGCCAAGGGCGCCGTGCACAACCTGACACGCTCGCTCGCGCTCGATCACGCCCGCGAGGGCATCCGCGTCAACGCCGTCTGCCCCGGCGAGGTCGACACCCCGATGTTGCGTGGCGCCGGGCGCGCGGTACCGCTCACCGATGCGCAGCTTGCGGACATGGCCGATCGCGTGGTGCCCAACGGCCGCCTGGCGCAGCCTGACGAAATCGCGCGCGTGGTCGTCTTCCTGTGCACCGACGCAGCGAGCTACATGACCGGCGCGCTGGTGCCCGTCGACGGCGGCTGGTCGGCGGGCTGATGCAATACCGCCCCCTCGGCTCGAGCGGCCTGCGCGTTTCGGCGTTGGTGCTCGGCACCGACAACTTCAGCAACCCGACACCCGCCGAGGAGTCCGAGCGCATCATCGCCACGGCGCTCGACGCCGGCGTCAACCTGATCGACACCGCGAACTCGTACGCCGCCGGCGCCGCGGAAGAGATCGTCGGCGCCACGCTGCGCAAACTCGGGCGCGACGACGTGTTGGTGGCGACCAAGTTCCACTACCCGTTCGGCCCCGGCCTGCACGATCGCGGCAATTCGCGGCAGGCCATCGTCCGCGCCTGCGAAGGCTCATTGCGCCGGCTCGGTCGCGACCACATCGACCTGTACCAGTCGCATCGGCCCGACATGGGCGTGCCGCTGGAAGAAACCTTGCGCGCGCTCGATGACCTGGTGCGTGCTGGCAAGGTGCGCTACATCGGCTCGTCGACGGCGCCGGGGTGGCACATCGCGACCTCGGTGCTGACGTCCGAGCGGCTCGGCATCGCCCGCATCGTTTCGGAACAGTCGCCCTACAACCTGCTCGAGCGCCGGATCGAGAACGAGATCCTGCCCGCCTGCCAGGCGCACGGCGTCGGCGTGTTGTGCTGGTCGCCGCTGGCCATGGGCATGCTGGCCGGCCGCTACGAACAGGGCCGCACCGGCGACACCCGCGCTGCGCTGCGCGGGGGCATCTATGCCGAGCGTGTGACCGATGCCGGCATCCGGGTGGGCAACGCAGTCGCCGCGCTGGCGCGCCGGT
>JAABTC010000193.1 GCA_011390055.1 Burkholderiales bacterium
GACGCGAAGGATTTTTCCTGCCCAAGACATGTTCGTGCTCCTCAAGCAGCGTGTGGCTGCGACGTGGGCGCATTGCCCAGCTTGTCGGCCCAGGCGGCCATCTTGTCCAGGCCGGTCCAGTTGGCATCGACGTAGGTGATCGCCCCCGTCGGGCAGGCGGTGGCACACGCCGGGTCGCCGCCGCACAGGTCGCACTTCTGCACCTTGCCGGTTTCCTGCACGTAGTTCACGGTGCCGAATGGGCAGGCGATGGTGCAAACCTTGCAACCGACGCAGGTGGCCTCGTTGACGACCTTCGCGCCGGTCAGCATGTCGATCGTGATGGCCTCGACCGGGCAGGCATGCAGGCACCAGGCCTCGTCGCATTGCGTGCAGGTGTAGGGCACCTTGCGCCCGGTGTGGTGGAAATCGAAGACCTTGATGCGCGACTTGGCCGGCGCGAAGGTGGCGTAGTTCTCGTACGAGCACGCCATTTCGCACTGCAGGCAGCCGGTGCATTTTTCAGGGTTGATGTGCAAGCTCTTTTGCATCCGAGTCTCCTATGATCGCCGTCGCACAGACGATTGTTCGATCGCTCGGGCTGCGTCGCGCTAGGGTCAACCCTAGGCGCCCGGAAAATTCTCAGATTGAGACACCTGCGCGATGACCGCTCTGCACGCCGCAACTTCTCGCCTGCCCGCCATCGAACGTGCGCGTCGCGACGTGATGTCGAACGACGCGCCCGGCGGCGCGAGCGCCCTCGCGCCGTGGATCACGCAGTCGTGGCAGCGCTGCCTGCAACGCGGCCAACGCCCGCAGGACAGCGTCGGGTTCGATGTCGTGAGCGCAGCGTCGATGCGCCGCACACTCGAATCCGCGCACGCGCTGCGCGATGCGGCCATGCCGGTGCTCGCCGACCTGTCGCGCGCGATCGCACCGACCGGCTACTTCTCGGTGCTGACCGACGCGCTCGGCATCGTGGTGACGGTGGGCGCCAGCGGCCACCTCGACCATCCCGCCGCACGGGCCATCACGCGCGTCGGCGTCGACCTGTCCGAGCGCAGCGTCGGCACCACCGCGATCAGCGCCGCGCTGGGCGAACTGGAGCCGGTGTGGCTGCACGGCGGCGAGCACTTTTTCGACGCCACCTCCGTCTACAGCTGCGCCGGTGCGCCGATCTTCGGCCCCGACGCACGCTGCGCCGGCATGCTCGACCTGACCGGCGTGCAGGCCCAGGAGCGCCCGGAGTTGCGCCACCTTGCGGCCCAGATGGCGCAGCGCGTCGAGCAGGCACTGCTGCTGCAGCTTCCGCACTGCCGCTGGCTGCAGGTGCAGTGGCCGGGCGCTCCCGAAGCCTCCGGTGCAGCCCTGCTGGCGGTCGATCGCGACGGTCGCGTCGCAGGCGCCAGCCGAAGCGCCTGCGCCATGCTCGGCCTGCAACGTGAACCCGAGGGCCGCGGCTTCGGTGCACTCGATGCCGTGTTTGCGACCCCGCCCGAGCGCCTGCTCGGCCTCACGCCGCGCCACCCCGCGTTGCAGGTCTCGCTGTGGTCGGGGTTGCAGGTGCTGGTGGCCAGTGCGACCGCCGAGGACCAGCGCAACCTCGATGCACCCGCGCGCCTGCGCGATGCACAGGCCGAACTGATCCGGCGCGCGGTCGACAGCGCGCGCGGCAATGTGGCCGACGCGGCACGCCGGCTCGGCGTGAGCCGCGCGACGGTCTACCGGCGCATGAAGAAGCGGCCGCCCGACAAGGCTTGATACCAAGTCGCGTTCAAAACGTGAAATTCCCTGCGACTGCCTGGTCCGTTCGGGCTGAGGTATCGAAGCCCTTGCGCGGCCCTTCGATACCTCAGGGCGAACGGGTTCTTATGCTATTGAACGCAAACGAGTATGAGTGCCGCACCGCGACGGCCTCAGCAACCCCCAACGGCCCTCGGCGCTCAGCCCCTGAGACAATCCTGGGGTGCCCTCTGTCCATCCTCTGCTGAACGCCGACCTGCACTGTCATTCGACGGTTTCGGACGGCACGCTCGAACCCGAAGCCCTGGCCGCACGGGCGCGGGCCCGCGGGGTCGAGTTGTGGGCGTTGACCGACCACGACGAAGTCAGCGGTCTGGTCCGGGCGCGCGCCGCGGCCCGGCAGCTGGGGCTGCCCTGGCTCAGCGGCTGCGAGATCTCGGTCAGCTTCGCGAGCGTCACGGTCCACATCGTCGGCCTCGGATTCGATGCCGACGACGTCGCGCTGCGCGAAGGCCTGGCCCGCACCCGCAGCGGCCGCGAAGCGCGTGCACGCGAAATGGCCGCGGGCCTGGCGCAGGTGGGCATCCACGGCGCCTTCGAGGGCGCCCTGCCGTACGTCGGCAACCCCGAGCTGATCTCGCGCACGCACTTCGCGCGCTTTCTGGTCGAGCGCGGCCATTGCGCCGACACCGGCGAGGTGTTCCGCCGCTATCTCACTGAAGGCAAGCCCGGCTACGTCGAGCACCGCTGGGCCAAGCTCGGCGACGCGGTGCGCTGGATCGGCGACGCCGGCGGCATCGCGGTCATCGCCCATCCCGCGCGCTACAAGTTCACGCCGACCGAGGAGTACGCGCTGTTCTCCGAATTCAAGGCGCACGGCGGGCGCGGGGTGGAGGTGCTGACGGGCAGCCACAGCGCCGCGGAGGCGCTGAAGTACGGCGAGATGGCGCTCGAATTCGGTTTGCTGGCCTCGCGTGGGAGCGACTTCCACTCGCCCGAGGAAAGCCGCACCGACCTGGGCAGCCTGCCCGACCTCCCCGGCCGCCTGACGCCGGTGTGGCAGGCGCTGGCCGACCGCGTCGAGTGGCCGGCGCAGTGACGGCTGCAGCGGCAGGCGCGACGAGCGCGGGGGCCGGGACCGGCATCGCGATGATCGTCGCGGCGGCCAGCTGCTTCGCGGTGATGGACACCACCATCAGCTGGATCGGCGCCGTCGTCAGCATTGCGGTGGTCTTGTGGCTGCGCTACGCGATCCACGCCGTGGTGATGGCCGGCTGGCTGGCGCTGGCCCAGGGCGGCAGCTTTCGCACGCGCAACCTGCGCTTTCAGGTGCTGCGCGGCAGCCTGCTGCTGTTCTCGTCGGCCATGGCATTCACCGCTTTGCGCCAGATGCCGGTGGCCGAATTCACTGCCACCGTGATGCTGACGCCGCTGCTGGTGACGCTGCTGGCCGCGCTGTGGCTGAAGGAGCGCGTGTCGCCTGCGCGCTGGGTGTTGGTGGTGCTGGGCTTCGGCGGCGCGCTGGTGATGATCCGCCCCGGCTCGGGCCTGTTCGGCTGGATCGCCCTGTTGCCGTTGGCCGCCGCGCTGTCCAACGCCAGCTTCCAGCTGCTGACCAGCCGCTACGCCGCGTACGAAGACCCGTACACCACCAATTTCTACACCGGCGTGACGGGCGTGGCCCTGGCCACCCCACTGCTGTTCCTGCTGCATGGCGACGTGAGCGACACGCTGCAGTCGGCGCAGCCTCTGCAGCTGATGGTGCTGTTGCTCATCGGCCTGCTGGGCACCGCCGGCCACCTGCTGCTGATCATGGCGTTCGGCCGGGCCCCTGCGTCGACCTTGATGCCGTTCCAGTACAGCCAGATCGGCGTGGCCGCGGTCGCCGGCGCGGTCTTGCTGGGCAAGCGGCCCGATGGCTGGAGCTGGCTCGGCATGGGCTTGATCGCGCTGGCCGGCGCCGGCAGTGCCTGGCTGACGGTGCGCGAGGCTGCGGCGCGCAACCAGCCGGTGTCTGCGCTGGCCGCCGACACGCTGGCCGATTAGCCTTCGAATCTTGCACCCCACGCCGCCGTGTCCCAGTACTTCGAAGTCCACCCCGACAACCCGCAGGCGCGGCTGTTGAAGCAAGCCGCGCAGATCCTGCACGCCGGCGGCATCGCGGCGATTCCCACCGATTCGAGCTATGCGCTGGTGTGCCACCTCGACGACAAGGCCGCCGCGGCCCGCTTGCGGCAACTGCGCGGCGTCGACGACAAGCACCACCTGACGCTGCTGTGCCGCGACCTGGCCGAACTGGCCACCTACGCGCGCGTGGACAACCGACAGTTCCGCCTGATCAAGCTCGGCACGCCCGGCCCGTACACGTTCATCCTCGAGGCCACGAAAGAGGTACCCCGCCGCCTGAGCCATCCGTCCAGGCGCACCATCGGGCTGCGCGTGCCCGACCACCGCGTGACCCAGGCGCTGCTCGAATTGCTGGGCCAGCCGTTGCTGGCCACCACCTTGATCCTGCCCGGCGAAACCACGCCGATGAACGACGCGGATGCGATCCGTGCCGAGTTCGAGAAGTCGTTGCAGGCGGTCGTGGGTGCCGGTGCCTGCCCGATGCAACCGACCACGGTGATCGACCTGACCGGCGGCGAACCCGTGGTGGTGCGAACAGGCCGGGGCGACCCGGCGCTGCTCGGGCTGCAGCCGCACGGCTGAGCGCCACTGCCCGCTCGCCTCGGGTGATGCCGACCGTCCTGAGGTATC
>JAABTC010000019.1 GCA_011390055.1 Burkholderiales bacterium
TGGCAAGACCGCCGCACCGAGCCGCTGTGCGTGCAGCTGCGCGAGTCGGGCCTGGACGACGCGGTGCAGCGCAGCACCGGCCTGCGCATCGACCCGTACTTCTCGGGCACCAAGCTGCGCTGGCTGCTCGACCACGTGCCCGGCGCGCACATCGCCGCCGCGCAGGGCGAGCTGGCTTTCGGCACCATCGACAGCTGGCTGCTGTGGAAGTTGACCGGTGGGCGGGTGCATGCCACCGACGTCAGCAACGCCGCGCGCACCATGCTCTTCGACATCCGCCACAACGCCTGGGACCCGGCGCTGCTGGCCGCGCTGCACATCCCCGACAGCGTGCTGCCGCAGGTCTTCCCGTCGAGCCATGTGTTCGGCGAGACCGACCCGGCCCTGTTCGGCGCGCCGATCCCGATCGCCGGCATGGCCGGCGACCAGCAGAGCGCGCTGTTCGGCCAGGCCTGCTTCCGGGCCGGGCTGGCCAAGAACACCTACGGCACCGGCTGCTTCATGCTGATGCACACCGGCGAGCACTTCCAGCGCAGCGCCAACGGCCTGATCACCACCGCCGCAGCCCAGCCCACGGCACGGCCCGAATACGCCGTCGAAGGCAGCGTCTTCATCGGCGGCGCGGTGGTGCAATGGCTGCGTGACGGCCTGGGCGCCATCAAGGGCTCGGGCGACGTGCAGGCGCTGGCCGAAAGCGTGCCCGACGCCGGGGGCGTGAGCTTCGTGCCAGCTTTCACCGGCCTGGGCGCACCTTACTGGCAACCGGAGGCTCGCGGCGCGATCGTCGGCCTGTCGCGCGGCACCACGGTGGCCCACATCGCGCGCGCGGCGCTCGAAAGCATCGCGTTCCAGTCCGCCGCGCTGCTCGGGGCGATGGCGCGCGACGCGGTGGCCGCCGGCGCAGCGCCGGTGGCCGAGTTGCGCGTGGACGGCGGGGCCAGCGTCAACAATTTGCTGATGCAGTTCCAGGCCGACCTGCTAGGCATCCCGGTGGTGCGCCCGCGCGTGGTCGAGACCACCGCGCTCGGCGCCGCCTACCTGGCCGGCCTGGGTGTGGGGGTGTACGGCGGACTGGACGAGCTGGCCGCCCAATGGCAGGCGGAGCGGCGCTTCATCCCGACCCTGCCGCGCGAGCGCGCTGCCGAACTGATGGCAAGGTGGGAACGCGCGGTGCGGCAAACGATCGCAGCTTGATCGTCGCTGTCGCGATCGATGAACCCGACGCACCATAATGCTGTCGCAGGAGCGAGCATGGCAGCCAAACGCAGAGCGAGATCCCTCCCGCAGTCAAAGGCAGTGTCTTGAAGGCGAAGTCGCGCGGGGAATCGCTGCGCGACTACATCGTGCGCCGACTGCTGCTGATGATCCCCACCTTCATCGGCATCACGTTCGCGACTTTCCTGCTGTGCCAGTTCGTGCCCGGCGGGCAGATCGACCAAATGCGCATGGCCCTGGCGGGGGCCGGCGGCGGCGGCGAGTCGGGCGGCGGCAGCGGCAACACGCGGGTGCAGCTCGACATCCCCGAAGCCCAGCTGGCGCAGCTACGCGCCTACTACGGCTTCGACAAGCCGCTGCCCATCGCTTACGCCACCTGGCTCGGCAACACCCTGCGTCTGGATCTCGGCACATCCTTCCGCTACAACGAGCCGGTGATCAAGGTCATCGCAGATCGCTTGCCGATCTCGATCTACTACGGCCTCGTCACCGCGCTCTTCACTTATGGCATCTGCATTCCGCTCGGCATCCTGAAGGCAATCCGCCACCACACGCGCATCGACACCTTCACTTCGGTACTGATCTTCGTCGGCTATGCCGTTCCCGGGTTCGCGCTTGGCGCCGTCCTGAGCAATCTGCTGGCTGTGCGTTGGGAGATCTTTCCCCTGGGCGGGTTTGCATCTGCAGGTTCCGCCACGCTGGCTCCAATGGCGCGCTGGCTCGACGTCGTCTGGCACTCCGTGTTGCCGCTGATCGCTTACCTCGCCGGCTCGTTCGCCGTGACGACGATGCTGATGAAAAACAGCCTGGTCGAGAACATGAGTGCCGACTACGTGAAAACCGCTCTCGCCAAGGGCCTGAGCTGGCGGCGCGCGATATTTGTGCATGCCCTGCGCAATTCGCTGATTCCGATGGCCACCACCGTCGGTAGCCTGTTGACCATCTTTCTTACCGGAAGTTTCCTGATCGAACGTGTCTTCAACATCCAGGGCGTCGGGCTGCTGGCGTTTGAAGCGATCCAGGCCCGCGACTTCCCGATCGTGCTGGGCTTCCTGGTCATCTCCAGCGTGCTGTTGATGCTCGGCAACCTGGTGTCGGACCTGGCGGTGGCCCTCATCGACCCGCGCGTCAGGTTCGACTAGCCATGCGCTGGTTCACGCTGGACCCGGTGACGCGCAAGCGGCTGCAACGCTTTCGGCGCATCAAGCGCGGCTACTACTCTTTCCTGATCCTGATGGCGGCGATCGTGCTGTCGGTATTCGCGCCCTACCTGGCCGAAAGCCGGGCGCTGCTGGTCTGGCACAACAGCAAGCTCTACTTTCCGACCTTCGAATACCTCGAGATGAGCAGCTTCGGCCAGGAGCCGCCGCCGGCCTGGGATACCGGCGAGATCGAAACCGAGTACCTGCGCCTGCAGCGAGAGTGGCAGACCGAACGCTTCCTGTACGCCCGCGACCGCGCCGCTGGCGGCACCGACGCCGCAGCCCTGGCGGCGCTCGAAGCCAAGTACCCGAATCGCCGCAATTACGTGGTCATGCCGCCGATCCCGTGGAACCCTTACCAGAACGACTTCTGGGGCAATGAGATCCTGCATGAGATCCAGGCCGCGCTCGACGCCGGCCAGCGCGAGCGTGCCGAAAGGCTCGCGCGCCGCGACCGGCTGACGGAGCTCGCCGATGCAATTCACGACGGCCGCATCGAAGCCCTGCTGGCCGACCCGGCAAAGTCGGCCACCGGCAAGCTGCCGGGCCTGGCACGCAGCGGCGCCATGGCCTCGCTGGCCGACCTCGGGCGCGTGCCGCCGACGGCGCCCAATTCGGCACGGGCGCACTACCTGGGCACCGACTCGCAAGGCCGCGATGTCGCCTCGCGGCTGTTCTACGGCTTCCGAATCTCAATCTTCTTCGCCCTCTTTCTGGTGCTCTCGGGCCAGATCGTGGGCACCCTCATCGGCAGTCTGCAGGGCTATCTGGGTGGGCGCTTCGACATCGTCAGCCAGCGCTTGATCGAAATCCTGATTGCGATCCCGTTCCTGTATGTCGTCATCATCATCGCCGCGCTGTTCCAGCCGACCTTCTGGATGCTGCTGGCCATCCTGGCGGCGTTCCAGTGGATCGGCATCACGTTCTTCATGCGCACCGAGATGTACCGCGAGAAGACCCGCGAGTACTGCCTGGCCGCCAAGTCCTACGGTGCGTCGCACCTGCGCATCGTGTTTCGCCACTTGTTGCCGAACTGCCTGACGCCGCTCGTCACTTTCACGCCCTTTGCGGTGGTCGGTGCGATCTTCGCGCTGACCGGCCTCGATTACCTCGGCTACGGCCTGCCCGCGCCAACCCCGAGCTGGGGCGAATTGATCGACCAGGCGCTGCAGATCGAGAACCGCAACAAGCTCTGGCTCACGCTGGCCCCCTTCAGCGCGCTGACCATCACGCTGGTGCTGGTGGTGTTCATCGGCGAGTCGGTGCGCGAGGCCTTCGACCCCAAGCAGTACGCCCGCTATGAGTGACCTGATCGAAGGCCGCCGATGACGGATCGACGCTGCGCACGCGCCCTCTGCAACGCCTTGGTCTTGGCTGCCGGAGCAGCCTTGGCGTTGCCGGCGTTGGCCCAGGCTGCCGCGCCGGAGGCACCGAGCGCGTCGGCGCCGATGTCGCCCCTCACCCTGCCTGCCGACCTGAAGTGGGAAACCAATAACAACGACCCGCCGATCGGCTCGCCCGAAGCGATTCGCGGCGGCACCTTGAACGAGGCCATCGGCTCGTACCCGCTGACGTTCCGCCTGATGGGGCCGAACTCGAACGATGCTTTCGCGGCCTGGAACCGTGCCTTCACGATGAGCTTCGGGCTGGTGACGCGTCACCCCGTCAGCGACAACTTCATCCCGATGATGGCCACCCATTGGTCGGTGCAGAAGGACCAGCGCACGATCTATTTCAAGCTCGACCGCGACGCCCGCTTCAGCGATGGCAAGCCCGTCACCGCGAAGGACTACGTCTTCACCTGGCAGATGCTGCGCTCGACGCACATCGTCGATCCCTTCTACAACAGCTATGCCAAGCAGTACTACGAGTCGGTCGACCGCATCGACGACTACACGCTGCGCATCGTGGGCACCCGGCCAAGCTGGCGCCCGCTGTCCGACTATGCCGGCCTGTGGCCCACACCCGCGCACGCCACGGTGCTCGACGACACCTGGGTCAAACGCACGACCAACCAGCCCCAGGTGGCGGTCGGACCCTACGTCGTGTCCGACGTGTCGCGCGGCGTGTCGGTCACGCTACAGCGACAGCCGAAGTGGTGGGGCGATGGCAAGCGCTACTTCCTCGGCCTCTACAACTTCGATCGCATCGAGCTGCGCGTGATTCCGGCCGAGCGCGACCTGGACTATTTGCGCCGCGGCGAACTCGACCTGCTACAGGAAGGCACAGCGCGGACCTGGAACGAGGACTACAACTTTCCGGCGGTGCGCAACGGCTGGCTGCGGCGCGCCCGTGTCATGGTCGACAAGCCCTCGGGTGTTTATGGCCTGCACATGAACCTGGAGGCCCCGATCTTCCGGAACAAGGACTTCCGCAAGGCGATGCAGCACCTGTTCAATTTCGAGCGGCTGAACTCGAACCTGATGTTCAACGAGTACTTCCGCATGCAGTCGTTCTTCGAAGGCAGCGAGTACGCCAACCGCAAGCTCGAACCCTACGGCTTCGATCCGGCCAAGGCCCGGTACCACCTGGCCCGCGCGGGCTACCGCCGGCCGGCCGAAATCCGTGGCCAGACCTGGTGGGGGCGTCTGCGGAACGTGGCGCGCGGTTTGCTCTTCACGCGGTCGGACACCGATGACGTGCTCGTCAACGAGCAAGGCGAGAAGGCCAGCTTTACCGTCATTTACGGCAGCAAAGGGCTGGAGCGGCACCTGACGGTGACGCAACAGGAATTCCGCCGGGCGGGTGTGGACATGCGGCTGCGCCTGCTCGAACCCGGCACTGCCTTTGAGCGCGGCCTCGAACGCAAGTACGAGATGACCGTGACTGGCCGGACGGCCGGCTTCTACCCAGGGCCGCGCCAGTACCTGCACACCGAAGCCAAGAAGTCCAACAACAACAACAACATCTGGGGCTTCGGCAGCGCGGAAGTCGACGAGCTGATCCGCATCTACGAAGACGATCTCGACTTCGACAAACGATTGAAGGCGATGCACCGGATCGATGAAATCGTGCACGACGAGGCCTTCTACATTCCCTTCTGGTCGGCGCCCTACCTGCGCGTGGCGCACTGGGATTACCTGCGATTCCCGGAGTTCTACCTGCCGCGCCGAACCGAACAGCTCACCGACTACCTCGTCGCCTGGATCGACCCGAAGCGCAAGGCAGAACTGGTCGAGGCCATGCGCATAGGCAAGGCGTATCCGCTGGACGGCACGATCGACAAGGATTTCTACAAGATCCGCCAGGGGCGCAGCCAGCCGCCGTAGCCGGCTGCTGGCTTCGTCCGAACCGCCACCCCGCCGCCCGACCCGAGGACCCCGCTTGCCACTGCTGGACATCGACAACCTGCAGGTCGGTTTCGACACCGACGATGGCCTGGTGCGCGCCGTCGATGGCGTGTCGTTCCAGATTGAGGCGGGCCAGACGGTGGGGGTCGTCGGCGAGTCCGGCTGCGGCAAGAGTGTCACGGCAGCGTCGATCCTGCGGCTCGTGCCGAGTCCGCCCGGCAAGTTTCTGGGTGGGGCGATCCGCTTCGATGGCGTTGACATCCTGCGGATGCGACGCGAAGACCTGCCCGGGCTGCGCGGGCGCGAAATCGCGATGGTCTTCCAGGACCCGATGACCTCGCTCAACCCGGTCTTCACGATCGAACGCCAGATGGGCGAGGTGTTGGCGCTGCGTTTCGGTCTGGACCGGCGCGCGGCCCGCGCGCGCTCGGCGGCGATGCTCCAGACGGTGGGCATCGCCGACGCCGACTCGCGTCTGGACGTCTATCCCCACGAACTGTCGGGCGGCATGAAGCAACGCGTGATGATCGCGATGGCCCTGCTCTGCGAGCCGAAATTGCTGATCGCCGACGAGCCCACCACCGCGCTCGACGTCACCGTGCAGGCGCAGATCCTGCACCTGATGCGCGACCTGCAGCGACGCACCGGCACCGCCGTGCTGTTCATCACCCACGACATGGGCGTCATTGCCGAGATGTGTGACGTGGTTGTGGTGATGTACGCCGGCCGAGTCGTCGAGCGCCGGCCGGTGATCGAGCTGTTCGAGCAGAGCCGGCACCCCTACACCAGGGGCTTGCTCGAGAGCATTCCGCGCAAGGGGGTCACGCACAAGTCAGAGTTGCCGACGATCGAAGGCGTCGTGCCGTCCTTGCTCACGCCGCCGATCGGTTGCCGCTTCACCAAGCGGTGCCATCGCCACAGGGCACTTGGCACCGACGATCAGCGCCGCTGCCTGGAAGACGACCCCGTGCTGGCGCCGGATGGCAGTGGTTGGGTGGCCTGTCACTTTCCGCTCGACGGCGGTGTGCGGTGAGCGAAACCGGCGCGACACCGCTGCTCGTCGTCGACGGGTTGAAAAAACACTATCCGGTTCGTGGCGGCATGTGGGGCCGCACGATCGGCACGATTCGCGCCGTCGATGGCGTCAGCTTCTCGGTCATGAAAGGCCAGACGCTGGGTCTGGTCGGCGAATCGGGCTGCGGCAAATCGACGCTCGGCCGCACGCTGATGCGCCTGGAGGAGCCGAGCGGCGGCCGCGTCACCTTCGAAGGCCATGATCTGGCGCACGCGACGCGCGAGGAACTGTTCGGCCTGCGGCGTGACATCCAGATGGTGTTCCAGGACCCGTACTCGTCGCTCAACCCGCGCATGACCGTCGGCGAGATCGTCCGCGAACCGCTGGTCGTGCACCGCATCGGGACCAAGGCAGAACAGCTCGAGCGCGTGCGCAGTTTGCTCGAGACGGTGGGCCTGACGGGCGAGATGCTCGGGCGCTACCCGAGCGAGTTTTCGGGTGGCCAACGCCAACGCATCGGCGTCGCGCGGGCCTTGGCGCTGAACCCGAAACTCGTGATCGCGGACGAACCCGTCTCGGCCCTCGACGTTTCGGTGCAGAGCCAGGTGCTGAACCTCATGGTGAGGCTGCAGCGCGAGCTCGGCCTGACCTACGTCTTCATCAGTCACGACCTTTCGGTGGTGGAGCATGTCAGCGACAGCGTGGCCATCATGTACCTTGGCCGCATCGTCGAAAGAGGGCCCGTGCAGCAGATCTTCGGTCGGCCGGCGCATCCCTACACGCGGGCGCTGATCCAAGCCATACCGTCGGGCAATCCGCGCCTGCGGCGCGAGGCGGCGCCGCTCGAGGGCGAGACACCGAGCCCGATGTCGCCGCCCGCCGGCTGTGCCTTCTCGTCGCGCTGTCCATTCGCCATCGATGCCTGCCGCCAGGTGGTGCCGCCGCTCGAGCCTGTCGGCACGTCACACCCGCCGGGCAGCGAACACCTTGCCGCCTGCATCCGGCTCGAAGCTATCGGCGCATAGCGGCGCGCGGCGCGCGGCGCTCAGCTCACGCCGCTGAACAGCCGGCGCGAGAACCAGCCGAGGTTCTCGTCGAGGATGCGCAGTTCGGTTTCGCGCACCAGGCGTTCGAACTCGCGCCGGGCGTCGGCGCTGGCCAGCTTGGTGGCCTGCACGACCAGAAAGCGCTGCATGTCGGCGTAAGTCTTGGCGCGCGCTTCGAGGTCGCTCGCCGCCGCCCACGACAGGAAGCCGACCGCCGCCACGGGCAGCGCCACGGCCAGCAATCCGCTCCACTGGCCGACCAGCGCCGCGCTGACGTCGGGCATCGCGCCGAGCAGGGCCAGCAGCTTGGCCGCGGTCGCCAGCAAGGCGGTGCCGGAAAACAACCAGAAGCAGCGGTGGGCCAGTCGCAACTGCGCGGCTGCGCTCTTCGCGGCAGCCTCGAAGTAGCGCAGCTGGCCGCCCACACCCGTCAGGCGCGCTTGCAGGTAGGCTGCGCGGCGCTGCCGCCAGTCGTCGATTTCGCTTGCGCCGTCCGAGCGCCGCCGTATCGCCTGCAGCACCGCGACGCTGCGCAACAGCGGCGCAAAGGCACGCGGGAAGGGCAAGCCGAGCGGGAAGTCGAGCGCAGCGTGGGTGGCCGCTGCAGCTTCCAGCGAGCGCATGGTCTCGGCCAGCAGCCGGGTCAAGGCCCAGACGCGACCGGCCGAGCTGCGATGCAGGGCCTGGTGGGTGCGCAGGCCGATCGACAACAACACGACCTCGAGGGCGAGCAGGCCGAAGACCCAGGGCGCGGGCAGCTTGGTGGCGAGCAGCGCCAGCACTGTGGCGGCGATGTGCAGCACGATGATGGCCACCGCGGCACGTTTGAACAGGCCGCTGTGGCGCCGGGTGGTCAGGCTGGCGCAGCGGCGCACGGCCTCGGCCAGCAGTGCGGGGGGCGGCAATGCGCCGCTGGGCAGCCCCAGGGGCGGCAGCTCGCGCAGCTCGGCCGGCAGGCCTGGAACCTCGAAAGCATGGCCATTGGGCCACGCGGCCACGGGCAGCAACGGCGACACATGCACACGGTCGCCTTGGCGCGTCACGTCGAGCTGCAACACCGGCTTGCCCACGCGCACCGCGTGGTCGATCAGCGCGCGCGTGCCACCGGGTCTTCCCGGAGCCGCGGCACGCAGCAGGCAGACCAGCACATCGCTGTCTTCCACGATCGCGAGGTTGACGTCCTCGAACTGCTCTTGGCGCAAGGCTGAGCTGCTTGCCACGCGGCACTCGATCACCTGCGGCAAGGCGAGCAGCGCGCGCGCGGTGGACGCCTGCTCCGGGCTGAAGTCGGGCGTTCCGCTGGCATCGGTGGCCCCGAGGTAGGCATCGAGCCACTGCGGCAGCAGCACGCGTTGCCACCAGCCCAGCGCAGCGCAGCTCTGGCTGAACAACGTGTCGGCGCCGATGGCGACCTGGGACAGCCCGCAGAGGAAGTGGTGCTCGGTCAAGCCGAGCAGCGCGGGCAGACGGGTCAGGCGCTCGGTCAGCTGGGCGGCCAGATCGGCTTCGAGCGCAGCGCGCTCGGCAGGGCCCAGCCCGGTGGGGTCGAACAACTGGCGGGAACCGGCGAAACCGATCTGCACCACCAGGGGCACGGTCGGGGTGATCGTGGCGGGGTCGGCCTGCATCGCGTGTGATTGTCGCTGCCGGTAAGCGATGTTTGACCGTGTGTGCAGAATCGCTCAAACTGCCCGCTGTCATCTGGAGGTCCGGCGCTTGAGCAACCTGCTGCATCTGCACTCGCCCCTGGCGACACTCGATGACGATGCCTGGGACGACCTGCTCAACTTCATCGACGAGCGGCGCGTCATCCCGATCATCGGGCCGGAATTGCTGACGGTCGATACCGACACCGGGCCGCGCCTGCTGTACGACTGGTTGGCCGAGAAGCTCGCTGTCAAGCTCGGCGTCGACACGGCCCTGCTGCCTGTGCCCTGCACGCTCAACGACGTGGTCTGCTGGTTTCTTTCCTCGCGCGGTCGCCGCGAGGAGGCGTACACGCGTCTGCGCAGCATCCTGCGCGACGCCAGCTTCGCACCCCCGAAGGCGCTGACGCAGCTCGCGCAGATCACCGACTTCAACCTCTTCGTCACCACCACCTTCGACCCGCTGCTGGAACAGGCGGTCAATGCGGTGCGCTTCGACGGCGCCCAGTCGACCGAAGTCATCGCCTACGCGCCGAATCGTGTGGCCGACCTGCCGCGCGAGCGCGAAAAGCTCGAGCGCCCGGTCGTCTACCACCTGCTCGGCCGCCTGTCGGCGTCGCCGACCTACGTGATCTGTGACGAAGACATGCTCGAGTTCATCTGCGGCTTGCAGAGCGAGCACTTGACGCCCGAAAAGCTCTTTCACGAACTCGAGCACAGCCACCTGCTGCTCATCGGCGGCAATTTCACCAACTGGCTGGCTCGCCTGTTCCTGCGCATGGCCAAGCGGCGGCGGCTGTCGGACCCGCGCGATGTGGGCGAAGTGCTGGCCGACAGCCACTCGGGCAGCGATGCCCGCCTGATGGCCTTCCTGCAACAGGTCAGCGTGCGCACCCGCATCTACAGCGGCGCAGCGGAGTTCGTCGACGAGCTGCACCGCCGCTGGCTCGCGCGCCGCTCGCCCGCCCAGGTGATCGCACTGAACGCCCCGCAGCGGTTCCTGCCGCCTGCGCGCGAGATGCCGGACCACGCGGTCTTCATCAGCTACGCGCGCGACGACCTGGCTGCGGTGCAGAAGCTCAAGGCCGGCCTGGACGCCGCCGGCATTGCCACGTGGTTCGACCTGGAACGCCTGGAAGGTGGCGACGACTACGACCGCAGCATCCGCCGCAACATCGCGCGCTGCGGCTTCTTCATCCCCGTCATCTCCGCGACGACACAACGCCGCCACGAAGGCTACTTCCGCCGCGAATGGAGCTACGCCCATGACCGCGTTCGCGGCATGGCCGACGGCGCGTCTTTCGTCGTCCCGGTCTGCATCGATGCCACCGGCCGTGGTGAGGCGCTGGTGCCCGACAGCTTCAAGCCGCTGCACTTTTCACGCTTGACCGGGGGCGAGGTCACGCCGGAGTTCGTGCAGCGCCTGCGCGAGCTGAGCAGCGGGCGTGACGCATGAGCCTGGCCACCGCCGCCCACACCGCGGTCGACGCCGAGCACCCCTGGCTCGGCCTGGCCTCGTTCAACGAGGAGACGCTGGCGTACTTCTATGGTCGCGAAGACGAAGTCGCCGAACTCGGACGCCGCGTCCAGCGCAAGTTGCTGACCGTGCTGTTCGGCCAAAGCGGCCTGGGCAAGACCTCGATCCTGCGCGCCGGCATCGTGCCTCGGCTGCGTCCCCAGGGTTACAGCCCCGTCTATGTGCGCATCGACTACGGCCGCGACGCGCCGGCGCCGGCCGAGCAGATCAAGCAAGCCATCCTCCGGGAGACGCTGAGTTCGGGTACGTGGTCGCAAACCGGCGCTGCGGTGGAAGGCGAGTCGCTATGGGAGTTCCTGCACCACCGCGACGACATGCTGAAAGACGCGACCGGCCGCCCACTGACGCCTTTGTTGATCTTCGACCAGTTCGAGGAGATCTTCACGCTGGCACAGAGCGACGACTTCGGCCGCCAGCGCGCAGCGCAGTTCCTCGACGACCTGGCCGACCTGGTCGAGAACCGTCCGCCCAAGGCGCTGGAAGCTCTGCTCGACAGCGACGACAGCGCGGCCGAACGCTTCGATTTCGCGCGCAGCGACTACCGCATCCTGATCGCGCTGCGCGAAGACTACCTGGCCCACCTCGAGGGTTTGAAAAGCGCGATGCCGAGCATCACGCAGAACCGCATGCGCCTGGCGCGCATGACCGGCGCGCAGGCGCTCGACGCGGTCGTCAAGCCCGGCGGCCGGCTGGTGTCGCAGGAAGTGGCCGAAGCCATCGTGCGCTTCGTCGCCGGCGGCGCCGAGCTGCGCAACGCCGAGGTCGAGCCGTCGCTGCTGTCGCTGATCTGCCGTGAACTCAACGTCGCGCGCATCGCCCAGGGCAAGAGCGAAATCTCGGCCGACCTGCTGGCCGGCTCGCACGCCACCATCCTGGCCGAGTTCTACCAGCGCGCGCTGGCCGACCAGCCTGCCGGCGTGCACCGCTTCATCGAGGAGGAACTGCTCACCGACGGCGGCTTCCGCGAGAACATCGCGCAGGAGCGCGTGAGCAAGGCCTTTGCCGAGGCCGGCGCCGCATCCGATGCGCTGGCCAAGCTGGTCGACCGGCGCCTGTTGCGCATCGAGGAGCGGCTCGACATCCGCCGCGTGGAGCTCACGCACGACGTGCTGTGCAGCGTGGTGCTTGCCAGCCGCGACCTTCGCCACGAGCGCGAGGCGCTCGACGCGGCCGAGAAGCAGATCGCTGAGCAGCGTTCGCGCGAGGCGGCCACGCACAAGGCCCTGGTACGGGCACGCAAGATCGCCGCCGCCTGCGCCGCGCTGGCCGTGCTGGCGGTGGGCGCCGGCGCGTTCGGCTTCTACGGCATGCAGCAGGCCCAGGGCACCCGCGCGATGGCCGAAACCGCGCGCGGCGAGTCCGAGCGTCTGGTGGTCTACCTGCTCGACGATTTTTATCGCGAGCTCGAACCGGTGGGCCGGCTCGATCTGGTGGCCGATCTGGCGCGACGCGCGATCGACTACTACAAGAGCCTGCCGGCCGAGCTGCAGACGCCGGCCACCGAGCGCAATCGCGCATTGGCCCAGGTTCGCTACGCCGGGGCTTTGCGCACTCAGTCCAAGCTCGCCGAGGCTCGCCAGGTCATCGACGACGCGATCGGTACGCTAGACCAGCAGTTTCAGCAGGGCGACCGCTCCGAGCCGACCGTGATCGGACTGTCGATGGCACTGGCAACAAGGTCTCGCGTGTCCGACAGCGGCGGGCGCGACGCCGAGTCGATGCCAACTGCAGTGCGCTCGGTCGCGGTCATCAAGCCACAAGCCGTAGCGCCGGGAGCGTCGGTGGCGCTGCGGCGCGCCTACGCCAGTGCACAGTGGCGACTCGGCTTTTCGCAGATGCGGCAGGGCCAGGAAGAGACGGCGATCGATACGCTGGAGTCCGCCGTCGGGGTTCTGAAGGGCATCGACAATCTGAG
>JAABTC010000194.1 GCA_011390055.1 Burkholderiales bacterium
TACGTGGCCGCCCCGCGCCAACGGCTGAGCACACACGAACGCGAGAAGCGCATGGACGAGGCGGTGAACCGCTTCGTGCACGACGTGGTCGCGCTCGACTATCCCGCCGATGAAGTGATTTCGCGACTCGATTTCGAACTGCAGGCGCTGGCGCCAAAAAAAACGGCCTGAGCCAGATCTCGCCCGAAGACCAAGATCAAGACCATGACTGAGTACGTGATCCAAACCCGCGCGCTGACCAAGCGTTACGGAAACAAGCTGGCGCTGAACCACCTGGACCTGCAGATTCCGCGCGGCCGCATCCACGCCATCGTCGGCGCCAATGGCGCCGGCAAGTCGACCCTGTTTCGCATCCTGCTGGGGTTCCTCGCACCCACCTCCGGCGAGTGCTCGATCCTGGGCTGCGATTCGCAGGCGCTGACCCCGGCCCTGCGCAGCCGCATCGGCTTCGTCAATGAAGAACACACGCTGCCGGGCTGGATGACCGTGGCGGCCGTGGTGGCGATGCAGCGCCGGCATTACCCGAAGTGGGATGAATCCATCCACCGCAGCGTGCTCGACAACTACCACGTGTTGCCGGAACAGAAGGTATCGCAGTTGTCGCGCGGCGAGCGCGCCGGCCTCAACCTGTCGCTGGCGCTGGCGCAAGGTCCGGAGCTGCTGATCCTGGACGAGCCCACCCTGGGCCTGGACGTGGTCGCCAAGCGCGCCTTCCTCGACTCGCTGCTGCATTCCAACGCCAGCGACGAGTGCACCATCATCTATTGCTCGCACCAGATGGAAGAAATCGAGCGCGTCGCCGACAACCTGATCATCCTCGAGCGTGGCGAGCTGATGAACATGTCGCCGCCGGATGATTTCCGCGAACGCGTGCGCTACTGGATCGCCGACATTCCATTCAAGGGACCGGATCCGCGAAGCGTGCCGGGCCTGCTGCAGGCGCAGGCCATCGACGGCCTGTGCCATTACCTCGTGATCGACCAGGGCGAGGATTTCGCAGACTTTCTCCGCAGCAAAGGCGCGCGCAATGTGCAGGACATGCCGGTCGGGCTGGATCGGGCGGTGAACGGATTCCTGGCCAAGAACCACATCAGCTCGGCGGCGAAGGAGCGCCAGGCATGATCGACCTGTTCAAGAGCGAACTGCTCCGTTTCCGCGCCTGGTGCGGTGCCTACGCCTTGCTGCACTTCGGTTTGCTGGCCTTCTTCGGCCGCCTGGTCGATCCCCTTCAGCAACCCGCGGTCGTCTACGAGGTCGTTGCCGCCGTGTATGGACTGAGTGGCTTGTTGCTGGCGCTATACCAGATGGGCGGCTACCGCCGACCCAACACCTGGCTGATCCTGCTGCACCGTCCACTGCCGCATTGGCAGGTCGCCGTGGCGCTGCTTGGCGCCGGCGCGATCCTGATGCTGATAGCGGTGGTGCTGCCGCTGCTGCTGATGCTGGCCGGGCAGGCGGGGCTGACTGCGCGCGTGGTGGATGCGCGGCACTGGCTGTTGCCGTTGGCGGCCTGCCTGATCGCCGCTTGTTGCTATCTGGCGGGTTGTTTCGCGATGCTGGCGCCGCGTCGTATCGCCGCCGCCGCGCTGGTGGTGCCGCTACTGTTTACCGCCAGCCAGGCCACCGGGCCGTCGGCGTTGCTGGTGCAAGGCGCAGTGCTGGCCTGGCTGCTGGCGCTGGTGTTCTTCGCCTTCAAGCCTGATCTGTCGCGGCCGCCGTCGCGCTGGCGGTCGGCGCTGCCCGTCGGGCTGACGGTGCAGATGGCCGTGTACCTGCTGCTGTGCACGGGCGCGCTCGCGTACCAGTTGCTGTGGATGGTGCAGGGCTCGCATCCGCTCAACAGCGTGCCACCGGCGGGCGGCTATATCGAGGCCAGTCGAGCCGACGGTGCCGACCTCATCGTGGCGGGGTTGGCTGACAGTCGTGATGCCTCGGCGCCGCTGTGGCGGG
Organism: Burkholderiales bacterium; assembly: GCA_011390055.1. Classification (GTDB taxonomy): domain Bacteria; phylum Pseudomonadota; class Gammaproteobacteria; order Burkholderiales; family Burkholderiaceae_C; genus CADEEN01. The sequence continues at coordinate 1,951 of JAABTC010000194.1, forward strand.
AGCAGGCGCGGCTAGCCGAAGTGTTCACCTGGCAACGCCAGTTCGACGCGCTGCCCGTGCGCAATGAGCTGGGCAATATCGCGCCGATGGAATTCGACGACGAAGCGCGCCGCCTGCGCTGGATCTTCAGCCACGACCGCATGCGTCTGGTCGGCGTCAACCTGGTCGATGGAAAGCCGGCGGGTACCCTGGGCCTTGGCAATGACAACACGCCGTTCCCGCGACCGCTGCTGCCGGCCAGCGGCCGATTCCTGATCAGCACGGACACCGTCTATGCGTACGACACGCATGCCCTCCGGGTTCTGCCGCGCATTGCGCTGCCGCGCGGCGAAACCTTCGCGATACCGCCGTCGGCGATGGGTGAGGTAATGTTCGCGGCGAGCGATCGCGCCCTCTACACCTTCGATGCGCGCGCCTTCGCCGATGGCGATGCGTTGCTCCAGCCGCGGCAGCGGATCGCGCTGCCGGGGCGCATTGGCGACCTGGGCCGCGTCGACGTGATCGAGTTGATCGACGGCTACCTGCTGTCGTTCGTGTTCGGACTGGGCAGCACCGATGGTCCCGGGCGGCCCGTGCAGAAGATCCTGCAGTTGCAGGGTGACGGCCGCGCCACGGAGGTGGCCCGGCGCGTGCTGGTGCCGGACTTCCCGATCGCCCTGCGCTATTACGCGTTCTGGCTTTCGCCGGCGATGCATGCGCTGCGCGACGCTGCAGCCAGCGCGCTGTCGCCCGCGCCCACGCTGCAGCGGCGCGAGGCGCAGCCGACTCCCACGATCGTGTGGCAGTTGGCTTTGTTGCTGATGCTGGCATGCGTGCCGGCCAGCTGGTGGCTGTCGCGCCGCCAGCGCCTGGCGCGGCACTCGCGCGTGGCTTGGGCGATTGCCTGCGCTGCAATCGGGCTGCCAGCCTTGCTCAGCCAGCGCCTGATCCATGCTGACGGGGAAGCCTGAGTTGGCCAAGCCGCAGACCAGCGCCATCGCCCGCCTGGCCTGGCTCGTGCTCGCGCTGGGCCTGCCGGTAGGCGCACTGTTGGCCGACGATCTCTCCGACTTGCGTGGAGCCGTGGCGCTCGAGCGCAGTCGCGCGCCGGCTCCGCGATACGAGCGCGCCGACTTCCTGGCCCAGCCGGAAATCAGCCGCGTGATGCTGTCGCCCGACGGGCGCCACGTGGCGGTGCTGCGCGGACAGCAGCGAAGCCGCAGCCTGTGGCTGCTCGACACCGGCAATCGCCGCCTGCGGCGCTTGCTCGCCAGCACCGACGCCACGCAGCTCGCCTGGTCGCAGGACGGCCGCTGGCTGTTCCTGGAATCGGCCCGGCAAGTCAGCAAGCTGGCGCTGTCAGGCGGCGGCGGATCCGGCGTTCTGCTGCGCCTGGCTGGCAAGGACCAGCGTGAGTTGGCCGGCGTGGACCCTTCGCAGCCGGCGGCGGTGCTGATGTTCGAACAAGTGCGGACGCCGGGTGCAGCCAAACCTTCGCGTTACCGGCTGTGGCGCGTCGACGTGAGTGGACGCAAGACGCTGTTGCACGAAGACCGTCGCGCGCTTCTCGACTTCGCGATCGGGCCCGACGGCCACCTGGCCTTCCTGCGCCGCGTCGAAGGCGAGCACGTGACCATTGTCGGCCGCTTGCCTGGCCTGCCCTGGCGCGAGTTGCTGCGCAACGAGGCGATGGAGCGCGCGTCCTTCCTCGCCACCAGCGCCGATGGTCACAACCTGTTGTTGGTCGGCGACATCGGCGGCGACCGCCGGCGTTTGTTGCGACTCGACATGGACGGACGATGGCAGGTGTTGCACGTCGACCCCGAAGGTCTCGCCGACCTCGACGAGGTCGTGCTCGACGCGCGAACCGGGCAACCGCTGATCGCGAGCTACCGAAGCGTCGTCGCGGCGAACTACGGGCTCAGCGCGACGCACGCGCGCCAGCTCACCGTGCTGCGGTCGCGCCTGCCCGGCAGCGAGCTCGAGCTTTCGCTCGGCTCTGAAACTGCCGCCCCGTGGCTGGTGCGCGAACGCGGGGACCGCCAGCAACACGCGCGTTGGCACTTGTTCGATCCTGCGACCGGCACGCTGCGCGAAATCCTGGCCGAACTCGCCGACCCGCCGCGCCTGTCGGGCGCGGTGCTGGCGCGCAAGATTCCGATCGCCTGGCGCGCCTCGGACGGCATGCGCCTGCACGGTTTCCTGAGCGTGCCGCCGGGCGTGGATCCGCGCCGGCTGCCCTTGCTGGCGGCGGTGCATGGCGGGCCGTGGTCGCAGGTGCGCCCGGGCTTTGCTCCGTCCACGCAGTTCCTGGTCAATCGCGGCTACATCGTGTTCGAACCGAATTTTCGCGGTTCCACCGGTTTTGGTCGCCACTACCTGTTTGCGGCCAAGGGAGATTTCGGAAACGGCCGCGTGCAACGCGACATCGAGGAAGGCGTGCGGCAGTTGCTGGCGCAGGGCATTGGCGATCCGAAACGGGTCGGCATCACGGGCGT
>JAABTC010000195.1 GCA_011390055.1 Burkholderiales bacterium
ACTCGACACCGTGATTCTCTCGATTGAGAAATACCAGGCCCTGCAGGCCAACCACGACAAGAACCGCCGCGCCGCGCGCAAAAAGACGTTCGAATCCGAGTTTGGTGACTGGATTGCCGTTCAGAACGCCCGCGTCGAAACGCATGGCATTCCTGGTGCCGACCTGCGCCCCTGGTGAGCGGTGGATGGCCCAATACGACGTTTACGCCAACCCCAGCAGCAGCGCGGCCACCGGCATCCCGTACGTGGTCGTGATCCAGAGTGACCTGCTCGATGCACTGACCACGCGGCTGACTATGCCGCTGGCTGTGCCGGACGCCTCGATCAAGGTGCCAACCGCCCTGTGTCCGGTCATCACGGTCAAGGGCAAGCGCTTGCATGCACTGGCGCACTTTGCCGCGCCTTTGCCTGCCAAGATCTTGCGTCGACCGGTCGACAACGTGGCAGCGCAGGCCAACGCGCTGGTTTCAGCCATCGACGCCGTGCTGTCGGGCATCTAGGACGAGCGGATACACATGGAGCCGGCGGCGGCATCTTCAGGGTCTCCGCCGGCACCGCGGGATGCAGCCCTTGATTTAGCGGTCGAATGCCGCCTGCAGGGCGGGCTTGCCGCTGACACCGCTCTGGAGCAGCAGCATCAACATGATCCGGGCCTTGGCCGGCGACAGGTCGTCCGCCATAACTGCCCCAGCGTCGGAGGTGGTCTTGCCGCCGCCGGCGAAGCCATAGTTGGCCATGACCCGCCCGTTGTGGACCCGAGTGGCGATCACGACCGGCACCTGCTTGGAAAGCGCGTACTTCACGCCTTCGAACATCGACTCGTTCATGTTGCCCATACCCAGAGCCTGCACCACGACGCCCTTGGCGCCGCGGTCCACCGCGCTGCGCAGCGCCGCGCCGTCGGCGCCGCCGTACATCGGCACGATGTCGACCTGCGGCATGGTGCCGGCAGCGCCGATTTCGATGTGCTGGCGCCGCAGCGGTGCATAGGCGAATATCACGCGATCCGGGTAGACCTCGCCGATGACGCCGAACTGACCGGAGTTGAAGGTCTCGACATTGCCGGTGTGGGTCTTGGTGACGTAGCGGGCCGAGTTGATCTGATTATTCATCGCCAGCAAGACGCCCTTATCGCGCGACAGGCCGTCAACTGCGATCCGAGCCGCGTTGAGCAGGTTGCGCGGGCCGTCGAAGTCGGACGACGAGGCATTGCGCTGGGCGCCGATCAGGATCACGGGCTTGCTCGACTTGACGGTCAGGTCGAGCCAAAACGCGGTTTCCTCAAGAGTGTCGGTGCCGTGCGAGACGATCACGCCGGCGACCTCGGGCTTGTCGAGCGAGGCCTGCACCGCGCGGGTGAGCCCGACCCAGCGAGTCGGGTCCATGTAATCGGAAGGCACGTTCGACAGGTTGTTGACCTGGATGGTGGCGTACTTGCCGATGTCCGGCACCGTGGCCAGCAGGTCGTCGCCAGAGATCGCGGGCACCGGCGCGTTCTTCACCGGATCGATCTTCATGGCGATGGTGCCGCCCGTGGCGATGAAATGCACCAAGGGCTTGTTTTGGGCGAAGGCGGGACTGGTGGACATGGCGGCGAACATCGCAAGGCTCAGGGCGGCTTGTCTGAACTTCATCTGGGGAGCCTCCGGTACTTTGCAAAAGAAAGGACGCATTGCGTTGCCATTGATCTTAGCCCCGTCGACGGCGGGCTCGATGAAGGTGGTGTCGATGCATTGCGAGCAGGCGGACCCGCGCGCGGCGCTGCGCCAGGCATGCCGACGGCAGGTGCCCGGAGAGCCTTTCACCGTCACCGCTGTGGCCTGGGCCGCCAGAGGACGGGCCTAGCGTGGCGGGCATGCGCGTTGCCCTCCACACCCGAACGTCGGTCTTCGCCGGTGTCGAACGGGTGACTGCGCACAAACGATGGATTCGACCGATGGCCGCACCCGACGACCGCCCCGCCCGATGTCGGCGCTCGAACTCTGGGGTGGGATCGAATGCACGGTCGCGCGGGTCGGCGACACGTGGCGCAACCAGGTCGCCGAACTCGGGCTGACGCTCGACGAGGCGCAGTTGCAGGCGCTGCGGTCTTTGGGTATCCAGCGTCTGCGGTTCCCGGTCTTGTGGGAGACCGTGATGCCTGCAGCGGCCGACCGTTGCGACTGGCGCTGGCACGACGAGCGCCTGGCCACGCTGCAACGGCTGGGCATCGCGCCGATTGCCGGTCTGGTGCATCACGGCAGCGGGCCGCGCTGGACGCACCTGCTTGACCCGCAATTTCCGCCGCAACTGGCCGCGTACGCTGCACGCGTGGCACGGCGCTATCCCTGGATCGATGCCTACACGCCGATCAACGAGCCGCTGACCACGGCCCGCTTCTCCGCGCTTTACGGTCACTGGTACCCGCACCACCGCGACCCCCGCTCGTTCCTGCGCGCGCTGGTCAACCAGTGCTGGGCGACGGTGCTGGCGATGAACGAGATCCGGCGCGTGAACCCAGCCGCGCGGCTGGTCTGTACCGAAGACCTCGGCAAGGTGTACGCGCCGACGCAGCTCGGCTACCAGGCCGATCACGAGAACGAACGGCGCTGGCTCGGCTTCGACCTGCTGTGCGGCCGCGTGACGACGCAGCACGCGCTGTACCGCTACCTGATCGACCACGGCATCGGCGCCGACGAGTTGACGAAGTTTGCCGATGCAGACGGCATGCCCGACATCGTCGGCATCAACCACTACGTGACCAGCGACCGCTGGCTCGAACCGGCGCTGCAGCATTGCCCACCCGAAAGCCATGGCGGCAACGGCAAAGCGCTCTATGCCGACATCGAGGCGGTGCGCGTGGCAGGCTGCGCGCACCACGATCTTGGCCTGGCCGCGCGGCTGCGCGAAGTTTGGCAACGTTACCGCCTGCCGATGGCAGTGACCGAAGTGCACTTGGGCTGCAGCCGCGAGGAACAGGTGCGCTGGCTCCACGAAGCCTGGCAAACGGCCGGCGCATTGCGCGACGAAGGTATCGACCTGCGCGCCATCACGGCCTGGTCGCTGTTCGGCGCCGTCGACTGGAACAGCCTGCTGACCGAACGCCGCGGCCACTACGAATCGGGTGCCTTCGACCTTCGCCGCAGCACGACCCGGCCAACGCTGGTCGGCAAGGCCATCGGCGAACTGGCCACGCGTGCTCGCTTCGATCACCCGGTGCTGGCGAACCCCGGCTGGTGGCGCCGGCCGGAGCGGCTGAACGTGGGGCCGGTGCGCACGCCTGCGCCAACGCGGTCGCTGCGAGCACCACGTCCGTTGCTGATCACCGGCGCCACCGGCACGCTCGGCCGAGCGTTGTCGCGCTTGTGCACGCAGCGCGGCCTGGCCCACCGCTTGCTCACGCGCGCTCAGATGGACATCGCCGACGAGGTCTCGGTCAGCCGCGCGCTCGCCGAACACCAGGCCTGGGCGGTGGTCAATGCAGCCGGCTACGTGCGCGTGGCCGACGCGGACCGCGAGGCCGACCAACGCGCCGACTGCTTTCGCGAGAATGCCCAGGGGGCCGCGACCCTCGCCAGCGCGTGCGCCTCGCGAGGGATTGCGCTGGCCACGTTTTCGAGCGACCTGGTCTTCGACGGCAGCCTGGGGCGGCCCTACGTCGAGAGCGATCCGACCAGCCCCAGCGGCGCCTATGGCCACAGCAAGAACGAAGCCGAGCGCCGCGTGCTCGAGGCACTGCCCGAAGCTCTGGTGGTTCGCACCAGCGCCTTCTTCGGTCCCTGGGACCGGTACAACTTCGTCCACCAGCTGGCCTGCGTGTTGCAATCGGGCGAGCGCTTTTCTGCAGACGCCGACAGCGAGGTGTCGCCGACCTACGTCCCCGACCTGGTCCACGGCGTGCTGGACCTGCTGCTCGACGGCGAACAGGGCGTGTGGCACCTCACCAACCAGGGCAGCATGACGTGGTACGAGCTGGCGTGTGCTGCCGCTGCGGCGCTGCACCTGCCGGTCGAGCGGGTCGACCGCCAGCCGGCGCGCGTGCGCTCCAGCACCGCGTTGGCCAGCGAGCGTGGCTTCTTGCTGCCACCGCTGGAAGACGCGCTCGCACGTTACGCGCGGGCGCGCGAAGTGGAGGGCTGACCGCGATCAGGCTCGCGAGGCCCGGTAGGGTGGTGGCCGATCAGAGCTTGCCGAACGGGTCGTTCTTCAAGCCGCCCAGCCGGAAGAACGTACGCATGTCATTCAAGTCGCTTCGGTCACGCGGCGGCAGCGTTGTGAGCAGGGCGCGCAGGCGCTGGCGCTGTGCCGGTTCCAGCGGTTGGTCGTCGGTCTTGATGACGGTGAGCATCGGCACCATGAACGTGCTCTTCACGGCACCCCGGCCAGGCAGTTCCTCGCGAGCGAGCCGTTCGAAGTCGGCCTTCTCGAACGCCGCACGAAGCGATCGTTCGTAATCGAGCGT
>JAABTC010000196.1 GCA_011390055.1 Burkholderiales bacterium
GCAGCGCGAGCGCGACCTGCCGCGCTACGCCGACAAGCTGCTGCTGGTCGTCGGCCGTGCGCGCTTCACGCCCGACGGCATCGAGCTCGGTCCGCAGGGCCTGGACTACCTGAACGCGGTCGAGGCCGGCGATGGCCGTGTCACGCGCGCCAGCGCGTTGCTGCCCGGCGTGCGCACCTGGGCCGTCGACTGCGAACATGGTGGCCTCGCCGACTTCGAGGCTGCCTTCGCCGGCTATGTCGAGCTGCTCGACAACGGCAGCACGGCGCAGCCCGCGTTCAGCGATGTCGCGACGCCGCCGGCCAACGTGCGCGGCGCACGCGGTTCGCGCGCCGATGCGGGCGTCCGCGGCGCGGCGGTCGCAGCGCCGCCGCAGCATGTGCGGGCCCGACCCTCGCGCGAGCCGCGCGGCTTCGAGCCGCCGCAGCGCGAGAGCGCGATTGGCAACACAGGCAACGCAGGCAGCCCCGGCGGCGCAGGCGCCGACGCGCCGGCCTCGGTGCACGAGCCCGCCGGCGGCGCGTTCGGCGGCAGCGGCGGCGGCGAACCGGCGCTGGCCGTCACGGTGGTGAACGGGAACCTGATGTTCATGCGCCAGCCGCTGCTGGTGGGCCACTACCGCTCGACGCAGTTGAGCGGCACCGAGGCGGTGGTCAACGGCCTGATCGGCGGCGGCATGCAGCTCGCGCTGGTGGCTGGCATCTACCCCGACCGGCCGGGCACGCACCAGATGTTCCGCCACACCGGGCCCAGCGACAACCCGCTGCAACTGCCGCGGCCCGAGTGGGCCATCGTCGTCGGCCTGGGCGACGAGTCGGAGTTGAAGCCCGCGGACCTGGTGCACACCGTGCGGCAGGCCATCGTCAACTGGGGCCAGCGCATCGTCGAGCATCCGGAAGGTGCGCCGGCGACCTTCGAGCTTTCGGCCACGCTGATCGGCAGCGGTGGCACCGGCATCACGCCGGGGCAGTCGGCGCAATTGATCGCCCAGGCCGGGCGCGAGGCCAACCGCAGCCTGACCGTCTGCGGCTGGCCGGTGCTGGCCGAGTTGCACCTGGTCGAGCTCTACCTCGACCGCGCCAGCGAGGCCTGGCGCGGCCTGCAGGTGCTGGCCGCGGCCGCACCGAGCCACTGGCGCATCACGCCCCAGGTCAAGGCCGGCGCCGGCGCGCTGCGCCGCCCGCTGGACACCAGCTACCGGGGTGCCGAGTACGACCTGATCAGCGCCGAAAGCCGCACCGGCCCGCGCGGCGAGGACAGCATCGCGTACACGCTGGACACCAAGCGCGCGCGCGCCGAGATGCGCTCGCAGGTGACCCAGGCCGGCCTGGTGCGCGAACTGGTGCAGCGCGCGTCGACCGACCACCAGCGCGACCTGCGCATCGGCCACTCGCTGTACCAGCTGCTGATCCCGGCCGAGATGGACCCCTTCCTCGGCGGCACGACGGAGATGCGGCTCAAGCTCGACCGCGGCACCGCCGGCATCCCCTGGGAGCTGCTGCAGGACGAGCGCCGCGCGGGCGGCGACCCGCGCCCCTGGTCGGTGCGAACCAAGCTGATGCGCACGCTGATCACGGCCGACTTCCGGCGCCAGCCACGCGACGCCAACAGCGAGGGCGGCGTGCTGGTGATCGGCGAGCCGGCGCTGCCGCCCGGTGCGGGGTACGCCCGCCTGCCGGGTGCGCGCGCCGAGGCGCAGGCCGTGGCCGACGCCTTTACCGGTGCGGTCGGCGCGGCCGGCGCCGACCGCACCGGCGCGCACGAGGCCGCAGGCGTCAGGGCCCTGATCGCCGACAGCGACGCGGCGCATGCCGCACCCGATGCCCAGCAGATCATCAATGCCCTGCTCGAACGCGACTGGCAGGTGGTGCACATTGCTGGCCACGGTGCGCCGCCGCAGGCGGGCGGCACGCCGGGCGCCACGCGCGGTGTCGTGCTCTCGCACGGCTACCTCGGGCCGAGCGAGATCCATGCGATGCGCACGGTGCCGGAGCTGGTGTTCGTCAACTGCTGCTACCTGGCCGAGCGCGACGCCGCGCAGCTGCTGGCCGGCCCGGAGAACCTGGCGCAGTTCGCGAGCACGGTGGCCGACGCGCTGATCAACCTGGGCGTGCGCTGCGTGATCGCCGCCGGCTGGGCCGTCGAGGACGGTCCGGCCGAGGTCTTCGCGACCAGCTTCTATGCCGCGCTGCTGCGCGGCCAGCGCTTCATCGACGCCGCGGCACTGGCCCGCGAGAAAGCCTGGGAGGCGCACCGCGACGGCAACACCTGGGCCGCGTACCAATGCTACGGCGACCCGAACTGGACCCTGCGCCGCGAGAGCGCACGCGCGCCGTCGCCGCCGCCGTCGGAACGCTTCGCCGGCGTGTCGTCACCGCTCGGGCTGGCGCTGGCGCTGGAGACCATCGCCGTCGATGCGCGCTACCTGCGCGGCAACCACGAGGCCGAGCGCGAACGCCGACGCCAGGTGCAACGCCAACGGCTGGCCCACCTCGAAGGCCGATTCGCGCCGCTGTGGGGCGGCATGGGCGCCGTCGCCGAGGCCTACGGCGTGGCCTGGAGCGAGCTCGGCGAAACCGCCGCGGCGATCGCCTGGTTCCGCCGCGCCGTCGACGCCAACGACGGCAGCGCCTCGCAGAAGGCTGCCGAGCAGTGGGCCAACCTGCGCGTGCGTCAGGCCGAGGCCTCGGTCTCGGCCGCGCTCGACGACGAACGCCGCGGCAGCGCCAAGCCCCCCACATCCGACGCGCTGCGGCGGCTGCGCGAAGCCGCGCGGCGCGAGATCCGCGCAGGCCTGGCGTCGATCGAGCACCTGATCGCGATGAGCCCGACGATGGAGCGCCACAGCCTCGCCGGCTCGGCCTGCAAGCGGCTGGCGATGATCGAAAGCGATGCCGGTCGCGAGCGCGACGCGCTGGCCGCGATCGCGCGGATGAAGCGCCACACTGCGGCGGCCGAGAAGATCGCGCGCGACCGCGGCGATCCGGGTCTGCACTACCCGGCGCTCAACCGCCTGGCCGCCGAGCTGGCCAGCGACGCGGCGCGCAGCGACTGGCCCGGTTTCGACGAGCACGAGCTGGCCGCGGTACGCCAGAGCCTGGTCGAGCGCACGCGCGACGACCCCGACTTCTGGAGCGTCGTCGGCCTGACCGAGCTGCGCCTGTTGCTGGCCGTGGCGACGCGCTCGCTGGCCCGCGAGGCCGAGCCGATCGCCGCCGAATTCACCGCCCTGCATGCCCGCGTCTCGGCGCCGAAGTCCTGGCGCTCGGTGCACGACAGCGCCCGCTTCGTGCTCGAGCGCTATGCGCGACGGGCGTCCGCCGGAGAGGCTCGCGCGTGCGCCGTGCTCACCGAGCGGCTCGAGGCCTTCGCCTGGCCGTGACATGGAGCCCCCAAGCTCGCTTCGCTCGCTACCCCCCAGGGGGGCCGTCCGCCTGCGGCCCGGCAGAGCCGGATCCGTGGCGGGAAGCTTGGTTTTGCACCGCGCGTGATCGACCTTGGGGCCGGACTTAGGCGGTACAACACGGCTCGCGCTCGGTCTGCTTTTCCCCGTTAGCCCTGATGGGAATTTCCGACCGTCCTGAGGTATCGAAGGAAGGGCTTACGCGAAGCATCCTTCGATACCTCAGGATGATCGGAAGACCCAGCCCGAACGCATCAGCCGTCCTTCGCTCAGCGCCCACCCCCCACGTCCAGCACCGCCCCCGTGGTGTAACTCGCCGCGTCGGAGAGCAGCCAGACGATGGCCGCGGCGACTTCGTCGGCGGTGCCCGGGCGCTGCATCGGGATCAGCGACGCCGACGCATGCGCGCGGTCGGGCTGGCCGCCCGAGGCATGGATCTCGGTGTCGATGATGCCCGGCCGCACCGCGTTGACGCGGATGCCTTCGGTGGCCACTTCGCGCGCCAGGCCGATGGTGAAGCTGTCGATGGCGCCTTTGCTCGCGGCATAGTCGACGTACCAGCCGGGCGCACCCAGCTTGGCCGCCACGCTGGACAGGTTGACGATCGCGCCACCGACGTGTCCGCGCGCGGTGCTCATGCGCCGCACCGCCTCGCGCGCGCAGACGATGCTGCCGATCACGTTGATCGCGAACATGCGCTGCAGCCGGGCCACGGTGATGTCTTCGATGCGCACCTGCTGGTCGATCACGCCGGCGTTGTTGACCAGGCCGCCGAGCGGCCCGAGTTCGGCGTCGATGCGTGCGTACATCGCCAATACCGCGGCCTCGTCGGCCACGTCGGCCACCACCACGATGGCGCGCCGGCCGAGGGCCCGCACCTGTTCCGCGACGGCCTCGGCCGCCTGGGTGTCGCGCGTGCAGTTGACGGCCACGTCCCAGCCCTGCGCCGCACAGGCCAGGGCTGCGGCCGCGCCGATGCCGCGGCTGGCGCCGGTGATGAGCACGGTCTTGGGCACGGAAGAC
>JAABTC010000197.1 GCA_011390055.1 Burkholderiales bacterium
CTGCCGCCCGAGCGGGAGGCCGTGCTGCGCGACGCCGCCGCGCGCTGCGCGGTCGCCGTCACGTGCATCGGCAGCATCGATGCTGCGCCCGGCCTGCGCACCGTCGATGCCGAAGGGCGCGCACTGACGCAGGCTTATGCGGCGTTCGACCATTTCAAGGACCCGGCGTCGTGATCCCGGTCGACGTGCGAGGCGCCAGCGAGGCCCGCGTGCTGCGCGACGGCCACGCACCGCCCGGTCCGCGGCGGGCGAACTCGCGCTTCATGCGCAGCCACCCGGCGCACTGGATCGCCCTGGGCTTCGGCAGCGGCCTGTCGCCCTGGGCGCCGGGCACGGTGGGCACGCTGTGGGCGTGGGCCTCGTTCCTGGTGCTCGACCTCTGGCTCGACGAGGACGGCTGGGGCGTGGTGATCGGGGCCTCGTTGGCGCTCGGCGTCTGGGCCTGTCGCCGCACGGCCGAGCACCTGTCGCTGGACGATCCGGCCGCCATCGTGTGGGACGAAGTCGTTGCCTTCTGGATCGTGCTGTGGCTGCTGATGCCAGCCGGCTTCGTCGCGCAGGCGGTGGCGTTCTTGCTGTTCCGCGCCTTCGACGTGTGGAAGCCTGGGCCGATCCGGTGGATCGACCTGCACTTCAAGTCGGCGCGCGGCTGGTGGCAGGGGTTCGGCATCCTGGCCGACGACCTGGCGGCCGCGCTGGCCACCTTGCTGACGCTCGCGCTGTGGCGCTTCGTGTGGCCGGCATGATCGACTGGCGCACGACGACGCTGGCGGTCGAGGCACTGGGCACGGCATTGCGGCAGCGCGGCTGGCGCCTGGCGACGGCCGAAAGCTGCACTGGCGGGCTCATCGCCGCGGCCTGCACGCAGGTGGCGGGTTCGTCCGACTGGTTCGAGCGCGGCTTCGTGACCTACAGCAATGCCGCCAAGAGCGAGATGCTCGGCGTCGACGCGGCACTGATCGCAGCGCACGGCGCGGTGAGCGCCGAAGTGGCCGAGGCCATGGCGGCGGGAGCGATCGCACGCTCGCCGGCCGACCTGGCGGTCGCGGTGACCGGCATTGCCGGGCCCGGGGGTACCGTGCCGGGCAAACCGGTGGGCACCGTCTGGCTGGCCTGGATGCAGCGCGGTGCGCTGCCCGCATCGCTGCGGTTGCAGCTCGCGGGTGGCCGCGACAGCGTCCGTGCGCAGACGGTCGTGATCGCGCTCGAGCGCTTGCTCGCGCACTGCGCCGAGCCGCCACGTCGGGGTTGAGGCGGCCGCATGCACGTGCTGCTGAGCGGGCGCTTCGAAGCGCGCGAAGGCGAGGCCTGGTTGCGCACGCTGCGCGCCGCGGCACCCTGGTGCACCTGGTGGCCCGAGGGCGCGGCCGGGCTGCCGCGCGACGCGATCCGGGCCGCGGTGGTGGCCAATCCAGCGCCCGGCGCGCTCGGCGCGCTGCCGAATCTGGGCCTGGTGCAGTCGCTGTGGGCGGGCGTGGAGAAGCTGCTGGCCGATGTGAGCCTGCCGGCAGAGGTGCCCCTGGCACGCATGGTCGACCCTGCCATGAGCACGGCGATGGCCGAGACCGCGCTGTGGGCGGTGCTCTCGCTGCAGCGTGGCTTTTTCGACTATGCCGCTCTGCAGGCCGCGACGCAGTGGCAGCCCCGTCCGCAGCGCCGCGCCGACGAAGTGACCGTGCTGGTGCTGGGCCTGGGCGCGATGGGCCGCGCGGTGGCGATGCGGCTGGCAGCGCAGGGCTACCGGGTGAGCGCCTGGCGTGCGTCGGCTGCTTCGGCCGCAGCGCCAGCCGCCGTGGCTTCGCATGCCGGAAGCGCCGTGCTCGAAACGCTGCTGCCGGTGCACGAGGTCGTGGTCAACCTGTTGCCCCTGACGCCGGCCACGCGAGGCCTGCTCGGAGCGCGGTTCTTCGCAGCGATGCCCCGGGGCGGCGCCATCGTCAACCTGGCGCGCGGTGCGCACCTGGTCGACGACGACCTGCTCCGCGCCCTCGACGACGGCCATCTGCGGCGCGCCGTGCTCGATGTGTTCACGACCGAGCCGCTGCCTGCTGCACACCGCTACTGGCGGCACCCGCAGGTGACCCTGCTGCCGCACGTGGCGGCACTCACCGACCTGCGCAGCGCGTCAGGCGTGGTGGCGCACAACCTGCAAGCGCTGCGCGACGGTGCGCCGATCGCGCACCTCGTCGATCGAGCACGCGGTTATTGATTCAAGGTTGCAGCGCGAGCCCTTTCTTCGATACCTCAGAACGGTCGGAAATCACTTCAGGGCGAACGGGGTGGACGGTGGCGAGTCACGGTTGTAGTGCCAGCCGGAGCGGTGACCGGCTCGCGCCGCGCGTGGCCGGGCCGGCGGGCGCCAGCTGCTGCACCGTCAACAGCACCAGGCGCTGCAGGGCCGCCCACGCATCATTCGGCCACTCCGGGTGCTTCAGCCCCTTGACGATGCCGTCGCAGATGCTGGCGGCCTCGACCAGGTGGGCCAGCTGGTGTCCGGCCAGCGCCGGCAGCACCCGCTCGTACAGCCGCTCCTTGGTGCCCCAGACACGCGCCTCGCGCAGCGCCATCGGCAGGGGGCGGCCTTCGGCCATGGCGTCCTTCACGCGCTTCAAGGCGCGCAGGTCCTCGGCCAGCGTCCAGTGCACCAGCACCGCGGCTTCGCCTTCGGCCTGCAGGCCGTCGAGCATCTTCAGTGCGCGCGCCAGTTGCCCGGCGAGCACCGCTTCACCCAGCTTGAAAACGTCGTACCGGGCCACGTTCAACACCGCCGCCTCGACCTGCTCGAACGACAGCGGCGCCGCCGGGTAGAGCAGCGCAAGCTTCTGCAGCTCCTGGTGCGCCGCGAGCAGGTTGCCTTCGACCCGATCGGCGAAGAAGGCCAACGTGCGTTGACCCTCGTCGCCCTCGCCCACGCGCTGCCCCTGCGCGGCCAGGCGGCGGGCGATCCAGGCCGGCAGCTCGCGCCGCTCGACCGCTTCGACGCGCAGCACCATGCCGGCGCCATCGAGCGCGTTGAACCAGGCGCTTTTCTGCTGCTGGAAATCGAGCTTGGGCAGCTGGACCAGTGTCAGCACGTCGTCCGATGTCGCGGCCTGGCAGTAACGCTGCAAGGCCTCCGAACCTTCCTTGCCGGGCTTGCCCGAGGGGATGCGCAGCTCGATCAGCTGGCGCTCGGCGAACAGGCTCATCGCCTGCGCGGCGCCGAGCAGGGCCGACCAGTCGAAGTGCGCCGCGTTGCCGACGGTGAACACCTTGCGCTCGCTGTAGCCGGCGGCACGCGCGGCGGCGCGGATCGCGTCGGCGGCCTCCTGGGCCAGCAGCGGCTCGTCACCGTGCACCGTGTAGAGCGGACGCAGGCCACGGGCCAGGTGCGCAGCGAGTTGCTCGGGCTTGAGCTGCATTCAGAGCTTCGGGGCAGCGGACAGGCGGCGCAGCACCTGCGCCACGATGTCGTCTTCCATCGCGCGGTACAGCAGCGCCTCTTCCTGCGCCTTGGCGAGGGCGAGGGTTTCGTTGTAGCTCATGTCGCGCGTCAACAGCAGTTCGTCGGCGGGCAGCAGCAAGCGACCCGCCGGCGTGGCCAGGCGAAAGCGCAGGCGCACGCGCAATTGCAGCTCGCGCACCTGGCCGGCTGCGGTCGAGGCCACGACGCTGCGCTCGCGCGCGTCGGCCAGGGCCTCGAGCACCGCCTCGGCGCGCGCGGGGTCGTCGACCAGCAGCAGGTCGATGGCGGCCAGCTGCTGGCGCAACACCGCCGCCAACGGCGAGGCCGGGGCGAAGCCGACCAGGGCCAGGCTGCGGAAGGACAGCGAGGGCGTGCGACGCAGCTCGAAGCCGCAGCCGGACAGCCACAGCGCGGGCCAGGCAAGCAGCAGACCGCGGCGCGACATCGCTTCAGGCCAGCACGACGTTGACCAGGCGTCCGGCGACGACCTTCACGAAGCGCACCGCCTTGCCGCCGCCGAACTTCTCGAATTCCGGCGAGGCGACCGCAGCGGCCTGGATCGCGGCATCGTCGGCGCTGGCCGGCACCTTGATGGCGCCGCGCGTCTTGCCGCCGATCTGCAGCACCAGTTCGATCTCGTCCTGCAGCAGCGCGGTTTCATCGACCACCGGCCAAGGGGCGTCGATCAGGTCGCCCAGCCGGGCGGCGAAGCCGAGTTCGTGCCACAGGCCGTGCGCGATGTGCGGGCACACCGGGTAGAGCGTGCGCAGCAGCACCGAGCAGCCCTCGCGCAGCACTGCGTTGGAGGCGATGCTGCCATCGTTCTTGAACTCCTCGAGCGCATTCAACAGCTTCATCGCGCCCGAAGCGACGGTGTTGTATTGCAGCCGGTCGTAGTCGTGACGGATCTGCCTGAGAAGCACATGAACCTC
>JAABTC010000198.1 GCA_011390055.1 Burkholderiales bacterium
CACCCCCGTCAGGAGACAAGAAGATGACCCATCGGACCGTGCGCCCCGTGCGCCTGCTCACCGCCGCGGCGCTCGCCGCGGTCGCGACCTTCAGCGGCACTGCCTTCGCGCAGAGCAGCTACCCCGACAAGGCCATCACGGTCGTCGCGCCCTACAGCCCGGGCGGCGACGCCGACATCGCGGGCCGCAACTTCGCGGCCGCCGCGCAGAAGGTGCTCGGGCAACCGGTGGTCGTGATCAACAAGACCGGCGCCAGCGGGGTGATCGGCTCGTCGATGGTGGTCTCCGCGCCGCCCGACGGCTACACGCTGCTGCTCGCGCGCACGGGCTCGCAGGCCATCCTGCCGGCGATCCAGCCCACCTCGACCAAGTACAAGTGGGACGACTACACCTTCCTCGGCATGCTCGAGCTCAACCCCTACGGTTGCGCCGTCAACGGCAAGTCGTCCTACCGGACGATGGACGACCTGGTGAAGGCCATTCGCAGCCGCGGCACGTCGCTGAACTTCGGCACCGCCGGCCTGATGACGACCAACGACATGGGCCCGCGCCAGCTGTTCAAGCTGTTGAAGCTGACGCCTGCCCAGACGCCGACGATGATCCCGTACAAGGGCACGGGCGAGGCCGTGATGTCGGTGGTGGCGGGCGAGACCGACTTCTCCTGCGGCAGCATCGGCCCGTTCCTGCCGCACATCAAGAGCGGCGCGCTGCGCGCGGTGATGATCACCAACGCCGAGCGCATGGCTGAACTGCCCGATGTACCGACGGCGCGCGAACTGGGCTACGGCGAGATGGAGAAGATCGTCGGCTGGAGCGCGGTGTTCGGTCCGCCCCGGATGCCCGCCGACGTGCAGGCCAAGCTGGCGGCGGCGCTGCAGACCATCGCCAAGGACCCGGCGTGGTTGGCAGGCACCGCACAGACCGGCTCGCTGCCCTACGTGAAGTCGCCCGAGGAGACCCGGGCCTTCACCAAGGCGCAGTACGAACTCTACCGATCGCTCGGCGAATCGCTGGGCATCATCGACGCGAAGAACTGAGCGCGCAGGCTGACCCCACAGGAAACTTGATGACTCCAACGAAATTTCGCGGTGCCGATGCGCAGGTCGCAGCACTGGCGCGCGCGGGTGTGAAGCAGATCTTCACCTTGTCGGGCAACCACATCATGCCGGTGTTCGATGCCGCGCTGGGTGCCGGCATCGAGCTGATCCACACGCGCCACGAGGCCGCGGCGGTGCACATGGCCGACGCGCACGCTCGCCTGACGGGCCGCCCGGGTATCGCGCTGGTCACCGGCGGACCGGGGCACGCCAATGCCGTGTCGGCGCTTTACACCGCGCAGATGGCCGAGTCGCCGGTGGTCTTGCTGTCGGGTCACGCACCCCTGTCGGAACTCGGCATGGGCGCGTTCCAGGAGATGCGCCAGGCCGAGCTTGCCGCGCCGGTGTGCAAGGCGAGCTGGACCAGCCACGGCCCCGACGCGCTGGCCCACGACCTGGCGCGCGCGCTGCGCACGGCAGGCTCGGGCCGTCCGGGGCCGGTGCAGATGAACCTGCCGACCGACGCGCTGGAAGGCCAGGCTCGCGCCGAGGATCTGGACACTGCGCTGTTCGAGGCCGAGCCGCTGCGCCTGGACCCGCAGGTCGCCGCAACGGTGCTCGAGCGACTTCGCGGAGCGCAGCGTCCGCTGATCCTGACGGGCCCGGCCTGCATGACACGCGAGAGCCGCCAGCGCAGCGCCGCGCTCGAGGAAGCCAGCGGCGTTCCCGTCATCGGCATGGAGAGCCCGCGCGGCGTCAACGACCCGGCCCTGGGCGCCTATGCCGAGATGCTGGCGCAGGCCGATTGCGTGCTGTTGCTGGGCAAGCGGCTCGACTTCACGCTGCGCTTCGGCAAGGCGCCTGCGCTGCGTGCCGACTGCGCCTTCCTGCAGATCGACGCCGAAAGCGCGGAGATCGACCGCACGCGACGCGCCGTGGCTGCACGCCTGGAACATGCGGCGCTTGCCGATGCGTCCTCGGCGATCGACGCGTTGCTGCAGGCCGCCGCGCGCGGACGGGCCGGCGACGCCGGCTGGCGCAATGCGGTGCGCGAGGCGCTGCGCTACCGTCCGCCGGCCTGGGCCAGCGCGACGTCGTCGCAGCCCGGTCGCTTGCACCCGGTGCAGGCGCTGCGGCCGTTGCAGGCCCTTCTCGACAGCCATCCCGAGTCGGTGTTCGTCTGCGACGGTGGCGAGATCGGCCAGTGGGCGCAGGCCTGCCTGAAGGCGCCGCACCGCGTGGTCAACGGTGTCGCCGGATCGATCGGCTCGGCGCTGCCTTTCGCGATCGGCGCGCGCGTGGCCCGGCCCGGTGCGCCGGTGGTCGCGGTGCTGGGTGACGGCACCTTCGGCTTCCATGCCTCGGAGATGGACACCGCCGTGCGCTACGGCCTGCCCTTCGTCGCGGTGGTCGGCAACGACGCCCGCTGGAACGCCGAGTACCAGATCCAGTTGCGCGACTATGGGGCGCAGCGTCTGGTCGGCTGCGAGCTGCTGCCCACGCGCTATGACCAGGTGACCGCAGCCTTCGGTGGCCACGGCGAGCTGGTGACCGAAGCTGCGCAGATGACGCCTGCCGTCGAGCGCGCATTGGAGAGCGGGTTGCCGGCCTGCATCAACGTGATGATCGAGGGTCTGGCCGCGCCGAACGTGCGCCACGCCTGAGCGGACGGCGATCGCGCACGCCAGCGTGGTCGCAAGCGATCCCCTTACAAGCCCTCGAGCAGCTTCAGCCGCTGGACCTTGCCCGAGGGCCCACGCGGCAGTTCGCTGACGAAGCGAAACATCTTGGGCGTCTTGTAGCGGCCCAGGTGCAGTTCGCAGAACGCGCGCAAGTCGGCTTCAACCGCCGGTTCGGCACCCGGGCGCAAGACCACGCAGGCCAGGATCTCCTGCCCGTAGTGCTTGTCGGGGATGCCGACCGCCGCAGCTTCGAGCACGCTCGGATGGCGCAGCAAGGCTTCGTCGATCTCGCGCGGCGCAATGTTCTCGCCGCCCTTGATGATCAGCTCCTTGATGCGGCCGGTGACGAAGAAGAAGCCGTCGGCGTCGCGGTGGCCGAGGTCGCCGGTGCGCAGCCAGCCATCCGGCGTGAAGGCTTCGCGCGTGGCCTCGTCGTTCTTGTAATAGCCGCGCATCACGTTCGGACCGCGGATCGCGATTTCGCCGGTCTGCCCGTCCGGCAACGGCGCCAGCGCGGCGTCGATGACCCTGGCCTCGCAACCCGACGCGCGGCCGACCGCGCCGAGCTTGCGATGCGCCCGATCGAGCGGGTTGCTGAACGCCGGCGCAACGGTTTCCGTCAGGCCCATGGTCTCGACGATGCCGATGCCGAAGCGCTGCTCGAACGCCAGCAGATGCTCCGGCGGCAGCGCGGCCGAGGCCGAACGCGCCAGCCGGATGCCAGCCAGCGCCTCGCGCGGTGGTGCAGCCTCGCCCTCGATCAGGTAAGAGACCATCGTCGGCACGACATTGACCCAGGTGCACTGCATCCCGACCGCCTGGGCCCAGAACCGCGCGGCCGAGAAGCGCGGCGCCATCACCACACTGCCGCCGCTGGCCAGCGGCGCGAGCATCGTCACAGCAAACGCATTGATGTGGTAGAGCGGCAGCACGCCGAGCACGCGATCGGCAGGCGTCAGAGCGTGTTCGGCGGCAATCGCCCGCGCATTGGCCGCCAGGTTGGCCTGCGTCAGCATCACGCCCTTGGGCCGTCCCGTGGTGCCCGAGGTGTACATCAGCAGCCCGGTGGTTCCGGCCTGGGGGTCGGGCGTCGCGCTGGGCTGCGCCGGCAGTTGCAGGTCGTCGTGGTCGACGGCCAGCACCTTCGCGCGCGGCGCGAGTGCGCGCACCTTCTCGACCCATTCGCCGCTGGCCAGGATCAGGCTGCAGTCGCTGTGTTCGAGCACGTAGCCCATCTGCTCGGGCTGCGACAGCAGGTTCACCGGGTTCACGCACCAACCGCCGTGCAAGGCGCCAAGCAGCAGCTGCAACGTGCCGAGACCGTTGGGCATCACGAGAGACACGGTGTCGCCGGGCCGGCAGCCTTGCGACTGCAGCAGCGTGGCCACGCGGGCGCAGCCGGCATGGAGGTCGGCATAGCTCAGGCTGCGCTCGGCCTCGGTGGCCAGCGCATACAGCGCCTGCGGCTGCGCTGCCGCCTGGGCGTCGATCAGCCGACGGACGGTGTCGGGCACGGCGGTGCTCATGCGCGCCCGTACTTGTCGAAGTAGGCGCCGAGCAACTCCCGCTCGGTGGGCACCCGCTCGGGGATCGGGCGCGAGATCCGCGTGATGTTCAGGTAATGGCGGTAATTCATGTTGTCG
>JAABTC010000199.1 GCA_011390055.1 Burkholderiales bacterium
GGCCAAACCGTCGTACCCGGGCCCGGGCATCTGGCTGCGCGGGGCGGCGCGAGCGCTGATGCGCCAGGTGTTCGCCCGGGGCGGCGACCGGCGACTCTTCCACACCGATTTCAATGCCTGCAACGCCTATGCCGACGGGCTCGCGGCCGCCGAACGCGTGCGCTGCCCGGCGCACCTGGTGCTCGGCGCCCTCGACAAGATGACGCAGCCGCGTGCCGCGCAGGCTGTCGCTGCGGCACTGAAAGCCACCGTGCACACCTTGCCCACCGGCCACTTCGTGATGATGGAAGACCCCGACGGCTGCCTGGCCGCGGTGCGCAGCGCGCTGAGTTGCGCTTGACGGAAGCGTCCCGATCATCCTGAGGTATCGAAGGATGGTGCACCTCGCCGGCCCTTCGATACCTCAGGGCGAACGGAGCAAAAACAAACACAGCCTTCCGCTCGTCCTGAGGTATCGAAGGATGGTGCCGCTGGCCGGCCCTGCGATACCTCAGGGCGAACGGGGCCAATGCAGACACAGTTTTCCGCTCGTCCTGAGGTATCGAAGGACCACCGCGCCAGCCCTTCGACAAGCTCAGGGCGAACGGAACCCAAGTCGCTGTGAAGCGAGCTTGGGGGCTCCCTCTAGATGTTCTCTGCCCCGCGCACCGTCACCAGCACGGTCTGCGCATGGCCTTCGCGCTCGCGCCGGCGCAGCCACCAGACGGCGCCTTTCTTCACGCTCCAGGGCTGGGCCTGGCCGGACAGCAGGTAGGCCGCGACGAGACCCAGTGTCGGCTGGTGGCCGATCACGAGCACCGGCTCGCGCGAGTCGGGCCAGCGCGCGGCGCCCAGCAGCGCGGGTGCCGTCCCGTCGGGGCCGAGCGTGGCGATGGTCTTGAACTTGCGTTCGAGTGCCGCGGCGGTCTGTTGGCAGCGGCGAGCGGGGCTGGCCAGCACGCGGGTGGTGGCCGGCAGGTGCTGGCCGAGCCACGTGGCCATGCGCGCCGCATGCCGTTCGCCGCGCGCCGTCAGCGCACGTTCGAGGTCTTCGGCCGACTCGTCGAGGTCGAAGGCCTCGGCATGGCGCCACAGGATCAGGTCCATCGCGTCAGGTTCCCGGCTCGATCAAATTCAACCGAAGCGCCGCATCAGTGCCTGCTGCGCACTCACGCCCGGTGCCTTGCCCCGCGGAGCGACGCTGACGTAGCTGCCATCGGGCTGCTGGGCCCAGGCGTCCAGGCTGTCGTGCAGGTACGGCACCAGGCACTCGTCGATCACCCGCTGGCGCAAGCGCGCATCGCGCAGCGGCCAGGCGATCTCGATGCGGCCGAACATGTTGCGGCTCATCCAGTCGGCCGACGACAGGTACAGCGCTTCGTCGGCTTCGGCCGCACCCCAGCGGCAGTAGACGATGCGCGTGTGTTCCAGAAAGCGGCCGACGATCGAGCGCACGCGGATGTTGTCGCTCTGGCCCGGCACGCCGGGCGCCAGCATGCAGGCACCGCGCACGATCAGGTCGATCTGCGCCCCCGCGCGACCTGCGTCGAGCAGAGCCTCGATCAGCGCGGGGTCGGTCAACGCGTTCATCTTCAGCACGATGCGCGCATGCTGCCTGGCGTTGCCACGCGCGCTCGCGGCCACGCGCCGCACCAGGCCGAGCAAGCGGCGGTGCAACACGAACGGCGCCGTCAGGAGTTGGCGCGGTGCGCGCGTGCGCGTGAGACCGGCGAGCTGCTGGAACACGGCGTCGGCATCGCTGGCGATCTCGGCATCGGCGGTGAGGTAGCCGAGGTCGGTGTACAGCCGCGCCGTGCGCGTGTTGTAGTTGCCGGTCGACAGGTGCAGGTAGCGGCGCAGACGGCCCGCAGACGCGCCCGCCCGGCCCCTGCCTTCGCCCTTGCCTTCACCCTCGCGCCGCGTCACCAGCAGCAGCTTGGCATGGGTCTTGAGGCCGACGATACCGTACACCACCTGGGCACCCACGGCTTCCAGGCGCTCGGCCCAGTTGATGTTGGCCTCCTCGTCGAAGCGCGCCTTCAGCTCGACGACGACCATCACCTCCTTGCCGCGCCGCGCCGCTTCGATCAGCAGTTCCATCATCTCGCTGTCGGTGCCGGTGCGGTAGACGGTCTGCTTGATCGCCAGCACCGCCGGGTCGTGGACCGCTTCGCGCAGGAAGGCGATCACCGGCTCGAAGCTCTCGAATGGGTGGTGCAGCAGCACGTCGCCCTCGTCCACCAGGCGCTGGAAGATCGACGCGCCGCGCGGCAGGCGCTGCTCGGGCCAGGTCGGCTCGCGCGGCGCGAAGCGCAGCGGCACGCCGCGACGACCGTCGACCGCGGCCTGGTCGATCAACTGCACCAGCCGCACCAGGTTCACCGGCCCGTTGACGCGGTACAGCGCCGACTCGGGCAGGCCGAACTGCTCTAGCAGCGTCTGCGACAGCTCGGGCGGACAGGTGTTCACCACCTCCAGCCGGATGGCCTGGCCGAAGTGGCGCGTCGTCAGGCCGGTGCGCAGCGCCTGGCGCAGGTTGGTGACATCGTCTTCGTCGACTTCGAGGTCCGAGTCGCGCGTGACGCGGAACTGGGAAAAGGCCTCGACGCTGCGCCCCGGAAACAGCACCGCCAGGTGGGCCCGGATCACGCTGGACAGCAGCACGAAGCCCTGCTGCCCGCGCTTGCACACGGCATCGGGCAACCGGATCACGCGCGGCAACACGCGCGGCACCTTGACGATCGAGATCCGGTTTTCGCGCCCGAACGCGTCGCGGCCACCCAGCCGGGCGATGAAGTTCAAACTCTTGTTGGCCACCAGCGGGAACGGGTGCGCCGGGTCCAGGCCCACCGGCACCAGCAGCGGCCGCACCTGTTGCTTGAAGAAGCCGGCCACCCAGCGGCGCTGCGCGTCGCTGCGTTCGGCATGGTTGATGACCTCGATGCCGGCCCGCATCAAGGCCGGCATCACCCGCTCGTTGAAGAGCGCGTACTGCTCGTCGATCAGCGCATGCGCGCTGGCGGCGAGCTGCGCGAACTCGATGCGCGAGCGCGACTCGTCGGAAGCCCGCACCGCCTCGAGGTAGTCGGCGAAGCGGACTTCGAAGAATTCGTCCAGATTCGACGAGACGATGGTGACGTAGCGCAAGCGCTCGAGCAATGGCACGTCGTCGCGGTCGGCCTGGGCCAGCACGCGCCGGTTGAAGGCGAGGATCGCCTGTTCGCGGTTCAGCAGCCGCATCGGCGCGCTGGCTTCGTTCATCCGGTCAGTTTATGAAGCTTTCGCGACAGTCCCGTGACACCTCAATGCGCTTGATCCCAATTGGCGCCGAACCCGACCTCGGCCAGTAGCGGGACGCTGAAATCGGCAACGCCGGCCATCAGGCCCGGCACCGCACTGCGCAGCCACTCGACCTCGGCGTCGGGCACTTCGAACACCAGTTCGTCGTGCACCTGCATCACGATGCGGCTGGCGCGCTGCTGCCGGTCGATCGCATCCTGCACCGCCAGCATCGCCAGTTTGATCAGGTCGGCCGCCGTGCCCTGCATCGGCGCGTTGATGGCCTGGCGTTCGGCCCCGGCGCGGCGCGGGCCGCTGCCGCCCTTGATCTCCGGCAGGGTGATGCGCCGGCCGAAGTAGGTCTCGACGTAGCCGAGCTCGGCCGCGCGCGCCTTGGTCTCGTCCATGTAGCGCTTGACGCCGGCAAAGCGCGCGAAGTAGCGCTCGATGTAGTCCTTGGCGGCTTTCTGCTCGATGCCCAGGGCCTGCGACAGGCCGAACGCGCCCATGCCGTAGATCAGGCCGAAATTGATCGTCTTGGCATAGCGGCGTTGCTCGCTTGAAACGGCGTCGAGCGGTGTCGCGAAGACCTCGCTGGCGGTGGCCCGGTGCACGTCCAGGCCTTCGGTGAAGGCCCGCGTCAGGCCTTCGTCGCCACTGATGTGGGCCATGATGCGCAGCTCGATCTGCGAGTAATCGGCGCTGGCGATCACATGGCCCGGCGGCGCGATGAAGGCCTCGCGCACGCGCCGGCCTTCGGGCGTGCGGATCGGGATGTTCTGCAGGTTCGGGTCGTTGCTCGACAGCCGCCCGGTCACCGCCACCGCCTGCGCATAGCTGGTGTGCACGCGGCCGGTGCGCGGATTGACCATCAGCGGCAGCTTGTCGGTGTAGGTGCCCTTGAGCTTGCTGAAGCTGCGGTGCTCGAGGATCTTGGCCGGCAGCGGGTAGTCGGCGGCCAGCTCGGCCAGCACCTCCTCGTCGGTCGACGGTGCACCGCTGGCGGTCTTCTTCTTCACCGGCAGGCCGAGCTTGGTGAACAGGATCTCGCCGATCTGCTTCGGGCTGCCGAGGTTGAAGGGCTGGC
>JAABTC010000200.1 GCA_011390055.1 Burkholderiales bacterium
TGCGCTTGGGTTCGAGGAAGATGACGGGGTCGCCGCACTCCAGGGCCGCAATCAGCAGACCCTTGGCATCGTACGGGTTGCTCGGCATCATCGTGCGCAGCCCGCAGACATGCGTGAACAGCGCCTCCGGGCTCTGGCTGTGCGTCTGCCCGCCGTAGATGCCGCCGCCACAGGGCATGCGGATCACCACGGGCGCGGTGAAGTCCCCGGCCGATCGGTAGCGCAGGCGCGCAGCTTCGGAGACGATCTGATCCGACGCGGGGTAGAAGTAATCCGCAAACTGGATCTCGACGATGGGCTTGAGCCCGTAGGCGGCCATGCCGACAGCGGTGCCGACGATGCCGCCCTCTGCAATCGGCGCGTCGAACACGCGCTGCTTGCCGTACTTGGCCTGCAGACCCTCGGTGCAGCGGAACACGCCGCCGAAGTAGCCTACGTCCTCGCCGAAGACGACGACGCGGTCGTCGCGGCCGAGCAGCGTGTCCATCGCCGAGCGCAGGGCCTGAATCATGGTCATCGTGGTCATGGCCGATGCTCACCATGCTCGGCGGCCTGGCGCATCTGTTCGTGCAAATGCGCCGGCATGACCTCGTACACATCCTCGAACATCGTCGCCAGCGGTGGAATGTGGCCGTCCTGCAGCGAGCCCGATTTCGACGCTTCCTTCAACGCTGCGGCCATTTCGTCGTCGAAGTGTTTCCGCGTGCGCTCGTGTTCCTCTTCCGACCACGCGCCCAGCCCGATCAGGTGCTGCTTCAGGCGCGCCACCGGGTCGCCGAGCGGAAACCGCGTCCAGTCGTCTGCAGGTCGGTAGCGCGTGGGGTCGTCCGAGGTCGAGTGCGCCCCCGCGCGGTAGGTCACCCACTCGATCAGCGTGGGCCCCAGGTTGAGCCGCGCCCGCTCGGCCGCCCAGCGCGAGGCCGAGAGCACGGCCAGGAAGTCGTTGCCGTCCACCCGCAGCGAGGCAATGCCCGCACCCACACCGCGCGCAGCAAAGGTGGTGCCCTCGCCGCCCGCAATGGCCTGAAAGGTGGAGATGGCCCACTGGTTGTTGACCACGTTGAGGATCACGGGGGCGCGATAGACATGGGCGAAGGTCAGCGCGTTGTGGAAGTCGGCCTCGGCTGTGGAGCCGTCTCCGATCCACCCCGAGGCAATCTTGGTGTCACCGCGGATGGCGGAGGCCATCGCCCAGCCGACCGCCTGCACGAACTGCGTCGCGAGATTGCCCGAGATCGAGAAGAAGCCGGCTCGCTTGTACGAGTACATCACGGGCAGTTGACGGCCGCGCAACGGGTCGCGCTCGTTGCTCAGCAACTGGCACATCAGTTCGGCGACGTCGATGTCGTCGCGGACGAGCAACAGGCCCTGCTGGCGGTAGCTGGGGAAGTTCATGTCACCGGGCCGCAGCGCCTGCGCATGGGCCACCGAAACCGCCTCTTCGCCCAGCGCCTGCATGTAGAACGAGATCTTCTTCTGTCGCTGCGCGATCATCATTCGCGCATCGAAGGCACGGGTGCGCAGCATCGCGCGCATTCCGCGCTTCAAGTCCTCCGGCTCGACCTTGGGAGCCCACGGGCCGACGGCGACGCCCTGCTCGTCGAGCACGCGGATCAGCTTCCACGCCATCGTACCGGTGTGCGCCGCCTTGATGTCGACGGCCGGCTTGGGCACCTCGCCTGCGGCCGAGACGCGCAGGTAAGAAAAATCAGTCGCTTGCCCCGGCCGGCCGGTCGGCTCGGGCACGTGCAGGTGTAGCGGTGTCGGCATGTCGCTGGCCATGTCTTCCCCTCTGTGGCGCGCACGTTTGCACGTGGGCAGCGGGCGTCGATGCGTCAGCCCATTCTTTCACCGATGCCGCGCCCCAACCAGCAACGTGCTCGATGAGCCCCGCTCCCGCCGCTCAGCGGCAGTCGCCCACACCAGGATCCGTGGCTGGTTGGCGCCGGGCCACGTCCCCGCCAGCACCAGCCCCTCAGCGAAAGCCGAAGTAGCTGAGCACAAACAGGATGATCACGACAAGTCCGACGAGCCAAATGATTCTGTTCATGTGCGCTTTCAAGAAGTGAGACCGGGCTCGATGGTAATCGTCGTTCACCACTCCCCGGCGCAGGCGCAACGGGTCGCGGGACTGGTCGCGGCACAGGCCCTGCGAACACCGGTGCTGCTCGCGGACCGGCCACGGCCATCAGCGGCGCCTGCGCGTGGAACCTGCGGCGGTGTGGTTGCGGATGTCAGGCTTCGCGACTGGCCCGTGATGTCGACACTGCGGTGAAGGGCTTGCTGGTTGTGTCGGGACCCGCTCGCGCGACACCGCGCAGCACTGACTTCGCCGCGCGCCACGCCGAGTCCAGGGCGGGCCCAGCCCGATGGCGCGGTGATCGAGCACTTCAAAGCCAAGGCAGGCGTGCGCGGCTACCAGACGTTGGTCAATGAAGCGAAAAAGGCCCAAGTGATTGATTCCTTGAGCCTTTTGGTCGTTCTCGCACTTGGCGGAACGGTTGAATGGTGGAGCCGGCGGGAATCGAACCCGCGTCCGCTAGCCATCACCGGGCAGTTCTACATGCGTAGCTGACTGATTTCTTGTCTCACTCCTGGATCGCGCAGCAGCACGCTATTTTCGGAGCCAGTCACTTGATCTCGTCCTGAACCGAATGACGCGGTTCAGCACCAGCCGATGTGAATGACCTCTCAGTCGTTGGTCTTGCGACCTTCAACCCGGCCCATCGGCCTGCCGTTGAGAGGCTCACCGGTTTTAAGCGGCGAGGGCGTACGTTTGATCGTTCGCAGTTACTTTGTTTCCAGTGGATTTACGAGCGAACTGGTGCTCGGCATGCCCTGCTTCGGATCCGAACCCGCGTCGAAACCAGGTCGGCCCCATGCCCGGTAGTTTAGGCCAGTTCGAGCCATTTCAAGAGTTCGACGGGCGCGGGCAGGATGGCGTCGGCGCCCCAGCCTTCGATCGGGGTCCCTTGCCCGAGGTAGCCCCAGCCCGCGGCCAGGGCTGCCATGCCGGCCGCGCGGCCGGCGACGATGTCGCGGTGGTCGTCGCCCAGGTAAACGCACTGGGCTGGCGCCGTGCCGGCGCGCAGGGCCGCTTCGAGCAGCGGCGCCGGATGCGGCTTGCTGTGAGCCGTGGTGTCTCCGCAGACCACGGCGGCTGCGCGCGGCCCCAGCCCCAGCCCCTCGACGATCGGCAAGGTGAAGCGCGTGGCCTTGTTGGTGACGATGCCCCAGCGCACGCCGAGCTGGTCGAGCTGGTCGAGCACCGGCACGATGGCGTCGAAGAGCGCCGTGTGCACCAGCGAGCTGGCGCTGTACCGGTCGAGAAACTCGTCCCGCATCGCTGCAAAGTGCGCATCGGCTGGTGTCACGTCGAAGGCCGCACCGAGCATGCCGCGTGCCCCACTGCCGACCCAAGGACGCAAGGCCGCCAGCGGCAGTGGCGGCAGGCCGCGCTCGGTGCGCATCGCGTTCGCCGCGGCAGCCAGGTCGGGCGCGCTGTCGATCAGGGTGCCGTCGAGGTCGAACAGCACCAGGCTGGCCCGCGCGCTCACGGCGCCTCTTTGCGGCATGCGAAGAGGTAGTTGACGCCGGTGTCGTCGCCCAGCGTGTAGCGGCCCGTCAAGGGGTTGTAGTCCATCCCGCGCGTTCGCTCGATCTGCAAACCCGCCTGGCGACAGGCCCGCGCCAACTCGCTCGGGCGGATGAACTTGGCGTACTCGTGCGTTCCCTTGGGCAACAACTTCAGCACGTACTCGGCGCCGACGATCGCGAACGCGAATGACTTGAGGTTGCGGTTGATGGTTGAAAAGAAGACGTGCCCGCCAGGCTTCACCAGGCCGGCACACGCCTGCACAACCGACGAGGGATCCGGCACGTGTTCCAACATCTCCATGCAGGTGATCACGTCGAACGCCACCGGCTTTTCGGCGGCCAGGGCCTCGACGGCCACTTCGCGGTACTCGACGTTGCCCACGCCGGCCTCCAGCGCGTGCAATTTCGCCACCCGCAAAGGCTTTTGCGCCAAGTCGATGCCCAAGACGTCGAGTGCACCTCGGCGTGCCATGGCTTCGGCGAGGATGCCTCCGCCGCAGCCGACGTCGAGCACCCGTTTGCCGCCGACGCCGCCGGCGCCGAGCACCGCTTCGATCCAGTCGAGCCGCAAGGGGTTGATGGCGTGCAGCGGCTTGAACTCGCTGGTTGGGTCCCACCAGCGATGGGCCAGGTCGCTGAACTTGGCGAGCTCTTGAGGATCGGCGTTGATCATCGGGCGATCTTAGGCAAAAAG
>JAABTC010000201.1 GCA_011390055.1 Burkholderiales bacterium
GACATTGCCCTGCGCCGGCGCGTCGCGCGACGCGGCAACGCAAGCCGCGTAGCCGGCGGCTGCGTCGGGCCGGATCGACGCGTCACCGTGCCAGAGGTCGAACAGCACCGCGGCGGGCACGATCGGCACGCGCGCCGGCCCGACCGCCACGCCGTGGCCGTGCTCCTCGAGCCAGCGCATCACGCCGCCCGCGGCATCCAGGCCGAAGGCGCTGCCGCCGGTCAGCAGGATGGCATGCACACGGTCGATCGAGTTTTCGGGTCGCAGCAGGTCGGTCTCGCGCGTGCCGGGAGCGCCGCCGCGTGCGTCGACCCCGGCCACCACGCCCTGCGGGCACAGCACCACGCTGCAGCCCGTGGCGCGACCGGCCAGCGTGCAATGGCCGACCGAAAGGCCCGCCACGTCGGTCAGAGCGTCGTGCAGCACGCTCAAGCGAAGACCCCCGCCGTGTCCTGCAGGCTGGCGCTGACCTGCCCCAGGTGGTGCAGGCTGTCGCCATGGGCCAGCTCGAGCATCGTCAGGCGCTTGAAGTAATGGCTCGCGGCGTACTCGTCGGTCATGCCGATGCCGCCGTGCAGCTGGATGCATTGCTGGCCGACGAAGCGCATCGACTCGCCCAGCTGCAGCTTGGCCTGCGACAGGGACCGCGCGCGTTGCGCGGCCGGCTCGCCGAGTTGCAGCGTGGCGAAGTAGCTCATCGAGCGCGCCAGTTCGAGCTGCATCTTGACGTCGGCGATGCGGTGCCGCAGCGCCTGGAAGCTCGCCAGCGTCTGGCCGAATTGCTTGCGCGTGTTCATGTAGTCGACCGTCAGGCGCAGCAGGGCCTCCATCGCGCCGACGCCCTCGGCGCAGGCAGCGGCGATGCCGACGTCGTTGGCCCGCGCGATCGCGGCGCGCGCATCGTTCGACAGGCACTGCGCGTTCGCGCCGTCGAAGGCGACCTCGGCCGCACGTGCGCCGTCGTGCGTGGGGTACCCGCGCACCTGGCAGTGCTCGCGTTCGACGAGGTAAAGGCCGATCGGCGCGCCATCATGCGCACCCACGCGTGCCGGCACCAGGAAGGCGTCCGCCTCGTCGCCGGCCGGCACCAGGGACTTGCGGCCGCTCAGCGCCCAGCCGTCGCCCAGCTGCGTCGCGACGGTGGCACAGACGTCGAGCCGGTAGCGCGCCCCGGCCTCCTGCAGCGCAGGCACCACCAGGGCCGAGCCGTCGGCGATGCGCGGCCACCATGCGGCCCGCAAGTCCGCGGCCTGCGAAGCCGGATGCGCCTCGGCCAGCAAGGCCGGCGCCACCAGGGCGGCCGCCGCGTACGGCGCGTTGACGAGGCCGCGGCCGAGTTCCTCCATCACCAGCATCGCCTCGACGGCGCCCAGGCCCAGGCCGCCATCGGCTTCGGCGACCTGCAGACCCGCCAGGCCCAGCTCCGCCAGTTCGCGCAGCACCTCGCGCGTGGCGCCACCAGCGCGTGCCAGCCGGTGCCGACGCTCGAACGGAAAGCCACGCTCGACCCAGCGCTGCACGGCTTCGCGCAGCGCCATCTGCTCGTCACTGAACTCGAAATCCATGTCTGTGTCCCTGCTGTGGGTTCAGCTGCCGAGCACCGTTTGCGCGACGATGTTGCGCTGCACTTCGTTCGAGCCGCCGTAGATGGTGGTCTTGCGCAGGTTGAAGTAGTTGCCTGCCAGCGGCGCGCAGTGCGCAGCGCCCACGTGCTCCCCTTGCCAGCCCGCTTCCAGCGCATCGTCGATGCGCGGCAGCGCGTACGGGCCGGCGGCCAGCATCATCAGCTCGGCCAGGCGTTGCTGGATCTCGCTGCCGCGGATCTTCAACAGGCCGGCGATGTCGAGCGACTGGCGGCTGCCCTTCTGCGCCGTCAGCACGCGCAACACCATCATCTCGAGGGCCACGATGTCGACTTCGACGCGTGCGATCTGGTCGCGCAGGCGCCCATCCGCCTGCGGACCGTCCCACAGGCCTTCGGCCTTGGCGATCCGCTTCAACCGCTCCAGTTCGCGCTTGGAGCGGTTGACGTCGGCGATGTTGGTGCGCTCGTGCGAAAGCAGGTGCTTGGCATAGGTCCAGCCCTGGTTCTCCTCGCCGATCAGCTGGTCGGCAGGCACTTCGACGTTGTCGAACCAGACTTCGTTGACCTCGCGGCTGCCATCGAGCAGCACGATCGGGCGCACCGAAACGCCGGGGCTCTTCATGTCGATCAGCAGGAACGAGATGCCGGTCTGCGGCTTGCCTTCGCTCTTCGTGCGCACCAGGCAGAAAATCCAGTCGCCATGCTGGCCGAGCGTGGTCCAGGTC
Source organism: Burkholderiales bacterium (assembly GCA_011390055.1). Classification (GTDB taxonomy): domain Bacteria; phylum Pseudomonadota; class Gammaproteobacteria; order Burkholderiales; family Burkholderiaceae_C; genus CADEEN01. Next base: position 2,311 of record JAABTC010000201.1, read on the forward strand.
TTCTGGCCGTTGACGAGGTAATAGTCGCCGCGGCGCTCGGCCTTGCACTGCACCGAGGCCAGGTCGGAACCCGAGCCGGGTTCGCTGTAGCCCTGGCTCCACCAGACGTCGCCGCTGGCGATGCCGGGCAGGAAACGGCGCTGCTGGTCGGGCGTGCCGAAGGCGATGATCACCGGGGCCACCATCACCGGGCCGAAGGGCACCACGCGCGGCGCGCCGGCCAGCGCCAGTTCCTCCTCGAACAAGTGCCGCTGCACGGCGGTCCAGCCCGGGCCGCCGTGGGTTTCGGGCCAGCCGCTGGCGAGCCATCCTTCACGGCCGAGGATGCGGGCCCAGCCTTGCTGGTCGTCGCGCGTCAGGTGCAGGCCGTGGTGCACCTTGTGGGCAAGCGCCGACGGCAGGTGCTCGGTGGCCCACTGCCGGATGCCGGCCCGAAACGCGCTTTCTTCGTCGGTGAATCGAAGGTCCATGCCGGATTGTCGCCGTGCTCGGCCGCGGGTTTCGATAATCGGTGCATGAACCCGACCGCCACGACGCTGGCCGACGCCCAGGCGATGCGGCATGCCGATGCCGACTGGCTTTCGCTGGCGCTGATGGCTGCGCGCAACCAGACGCTGGCCTGGCTGGCGCTCTTCGAAGCCGCGGCAGCCACGCGCGAGCCCATGCCGCGGGAGGCTTACCAGAACGCGCTGCAACTCACCGGCCACCTGGCCTGGCGCCAGGAGCGCTGGATCGCACGCAACCTGCAGCGCCTCGGGCGCAAGGGCGCGGCCGCCGACGCACGTGCCGCCTCGGCGCCCCTGGCGTCGATCGAACCGCAGGCCGATGCCTGGTGGTCGCAGGCGGCCCCACCCCGCGCTGAAGCCCCTGCGCACGGGGCGCCCGACGCGGCCGCCACCCGCGCCTACGCCGCCGAGACGCTCGAGACGACGCTCGAGTTGCTGCACACGGCCGAAGGCAGCGACGACGGCCTGCACCTCTACCGCGCAGCGCTGTTCGACGAAGACGGCGGGCAGCGGCATTTCGTGGCCTTGGCGCAAACGCATCGGATCGAGGGCGCCCTGCGCCTGCTGCCCGAACGCCGCGTGCTGGCCGCGCGCGAGCCACTCGGCTTCGGCGCGCAAACCTGGCAGCTCGGTTCGGCCCGCTCGGGCTTCGTGCCGGCCAACGAGCAGTGGGCCCATGCGGTGGTGGTGCCCGCGTTCGAGATCGATGCGCAGCCGGTCGGCTGGGCGGCGTTTGCCGAGTTCGTGGCCGACGGCGGCTACGACGAGCCGGGGTGGTGGAGCAATGAAGGCCGCGCCTGGGTGCAGGCGTTGCAGCGGCGCAGCCCGCGCGACGTGGAGCAGCTGCGCCACGACGTGCTGTTGCGCCGCTTCGGCCGGCTCCAGCGCGCTGCGGGCGTCGAGCCGGCCCTCGGGGTCTCGGCGCACGAGGCCGAGGCATGGTGCCGCTGGGCCGGACGCCGGCTGCCCACCGAAGTGGAGTGGGAGCTTGCAGCCAGCCGCGGCACGCGGCAGGGTTTCGTCTGGGGCGACGTGGTCGAGTGGGTGGGTGGCAGCGCGCGCGCCTGGCCGGGCGCCCAGCCGGCCGCGGCCTTCGACGACTGCGCGGAACAGCGCGGTGCGCGCGTGCGGCGCGGTGTGGCGTGGTTCGCGCCGCGCCGTCTGGCGCATCCGAAGGCGCGGCGCTTCGAGGCGGCGGCCTCCGACGCAGGCTTCGTCGGGTTCCGCAGCTGCGCTGCCTGAGGCCTCATACCAAGTCGCGTTCACAAAGTTAAATTCCCTGCGACTGCCTGGTCCGTTCGCCCTGCGGATTCTTATGCTGTTGAACGCAAAAGAGTATCAGGCACCTACTCGGCCTTGGCGCCGGTGCGTTTCACGACCGGCCCGTACTTGGCGTGTTCGGCGCGCACGAACTGGGCAAAGGCCTCCGGCGTGCCGGGTGCG
>JAABTC010000202.1 GCA_011390055.1 Burkholderiales bacterium
CGGGCAGGTTCGTGATGCCTTCGCGGTTCCGGACGTCGCGCCAGAACGGCGCGTTGTTGCCGGGCTGGCTCTTGGCGCGCTGGGCGTTGGTGTCGTCGGGCTGCGGCGCGGCCGCGCCGGCCACCGGCGGCACCTTGTCGTCGGCCGCGGCAGGCGCCGCAGGCTGGACCTGCGCGACCGCAAACGGCAGCACCAGCGCCAGCACGCTCGCAGCGAGAACCCGGCGCATCACGGCTTGACCACCGCGGCGCGCGGATACTCGTTCTGGCCGCGCTCGGTGCGGGCCTTGAGCTGCGCTTCCCAAGCCGCCTTGTCGCCGGCCTTGTAACCGTCGGCCGCGTGCGTGGACTGCGCCATGCCTTCCCACGGTTTGGCGTCGGACTTCTTGCCGGCGGCGGTCTGCGGCTTTTCGCCGCAGGCGGCGAGCCCCACCACGGCCAATGCGGCGGCCAGCGCCAAGGCAGTCGTGCGGCGCGCCGTCATGGCTTCTTGCCCGCCGTCTTGTCGCCGTAGGCGGTGCCCCAGCCCCAGACCTCGCTGCCCTTGCCACGCTGCATGACGCGGGTGCGGAAGATGTCGGCGACGACGTCGCCGTCGCCGCCGAGCAGCGCCTTGGTCGAACACATCTCGGCGCAGGCCGGCAGCTTGCCTTCGGCCAGCCGGTTGCGGCCGTACTTCTCGTTCTCGGCTTCCGAGCCGTTGGCCTCGGGGCCGCCTGCGCAGAACGTGCACTTGTCCATCTTGCCGCGCAGGCCGAAGGTGCCGTTGGTCGGGAACTGCGGCGCGCCGAACGGGCAGGCGTAGGAGCAGTAGCCGCAGCCGATGCAGACGTCCTTGTCGTGCAGGACCACGCCCTCGTCCGTGCGGTAGAAGCAGTCGACCGGACAGACCGCCATGCACGGCGCGTCGCTGCAGTGCATGCAGGCCACCGTGATGCTGCGCTCGCCGGGGATGCCGTCGTTGAGCGTGACCACGCGGCGCCGGTTGACGCCCCAGGGCACGTCGTGCTCGGCCTTGCAGGCGGTGACGCAGCCGTTGCACTCGATGCAGCGCTCGGCGTCGCAGATGAATTTCATCCGGGCCATATCAAGCTGCTTTCTCGACCTGGCAAACGGTCGTCTTGGTTTCTTGCATCATCGTCACGCTGTCGTAGCCGTAGGTCGTTGCCGTGTTGACCGCTTCGCCGCGGATGATCGGACGCGCGCCCTCGGGGTAGTACTGCGCCAGGTCCTGGCCCAGCCAGCGCCCGGAGAAGTGGAATGGCAGGAACACCGTTTCCTTGTCGACCCGCTCGGTAACTTGCGCCTTGACCTTGATGCGCGCGCCCGATGGCGTCTTGACCCACACGTCCTCGCCGTTGCGGATGCCGCGATCGTTGGCCGCCGCTGGATTGATCTCGACGAACATCTCCTGCTGCAGTTCGGCCAGGTACGGGTTGGAGCGCGTCTCTTCGCCGCCGCCTTCGTACTCGACCAGGCGCCCGCTGGTCATGATCAGCGGATAGGTCTTGCCGATGTCCTTGTTCTTCTCCTGCACCGACTTGTAGAGCGCGGGCAGGCGCCAGAAGCCCTTCTTGTCGTCGTGCGTCGGGTACTTGGCCACCAGCTCGGGCCGGGTCGAGTACAGCGGCTCGCGATGCTGCGGGATCGGATCCGGGAAATTCCAGACCACCGCGCGCGCCTTGGCGTTGCCGAACGGATGGCAGCCGTGGTTCTTCAGCACGACGCGCTGGATGCCGCCCGACAGGTCGGTCTTCCAGTTCTTGCCCTCGGCGCCCTTCTTCTCGGCCTCGGTCAGCTCGTCCCACCAGCCCAGCTTCTTCATCAACAGGTGGTCGAACTCGGGGTAGCCGGTCGTCAGGTCGGCACCCTTGCTGTGCGAACCGTCTTCGGCCAGCAGGCTCACGCCCTCGCGCTCGACGCCGAAGTTGGCGCGGAAGTTACCGCCGCCGTCCATCACGTGCTTGCTGGTGTCGTACAGGTTCGGCGAGCCCGGGTGCTTCAACTCGGGCGTGCCGTAACAGGGCCACGGCAGGCCGAAGTAGTCGCCGTCGAGCTTGTAGCCGGTCTCCTTGTCGATGCCGCCCTTGGCGCGCAGCGTGTTGACGTCGAAGACATGCATGTTGCGCATGTGGGCCTTCAGGCGCTCCGGGCTCTGCCCGGTGTAGCCGATGGTCCAGGTGGCCTTGTTGATCTCGCGCAGGATGTCCTCGGGCACCGGCTCGTCCAGGCCCTTGACCTTCTGCATCTTGTAGTTCTTGACCAGTTCCTTGCCGAAGCCGAGTTTCTCGGCCAGCTGGTACATGATCATGTGGTCGCTGCGCGACTCGAACAGCGGCTCGATCACCTTCTCGCGCCACTGCAGCGAGCGGTTGGACGCCGTGCACGAACCCGAGGTCTCGTACTGCGTCGTGGCCGGCAACAGGTAGACCGCGCGGTTCGGGTTCAAGTCTTCGGCCGCGCCGGGCATCGCCGCCATCGCCGCGGTGGCCGACGGGAAGGGATCGATCACGACCAGCAGGTCGAGCTTGTCCATCGCCTTCTTCATCTCGATGCCGCGCGACTGCGAATTGGGCGCGTGACCCCAGTAGAACAAACCGCGCAGGTTGCTGTCCTGGTCGATCAGCTCGTTCTTCTCGAGCACGCCGTCGATCCAGCGCGACACGGTCATGCCCGGCTTGCTCATCATGCCAGGCGCGAACTGCTTCTTGATCCACTCGAAGTCCACGCCCCAGACCGCAGCGTAGTGCTTGAACGAACCTTCGGCCACACCGTAGTAGCCCGGCAGCGAGTCGGGGTTGGGGCCGATGTCGGTCGCGCCCTGCACGTTGTCATGGCCGCGGAAGATGTTGGCGCCGCCGCCGGAGACGCCGATGTTGCCGAGTGCCAACTGCAGCAGGCACGAGGCGCGCACCATCGCATTGCCGATGGTGTGCTGGGTCTGGCCCTGGCACCACACGACCGTGCTGGGCCGGTTCTGCGCCATGATGGTCGCGACCTTGAGGCAGGTGGCCTCGTCGACGCCGCAGGCCTCCAGCACCTTGTCGGGCGTCCACTTGGCGAGCACTTCCTCGCGCACCTTGTCCATGCCGTAGACGCGGTCGGCCAGGTACTTCTTGTCTTCCCAGCCGTTCTTGAAGACGTGGTACATCACGCCGAACAGGAACGGAATGTCCGAGCCCGAGCGGATGCGCACGAATTCGTCGGCCTTGGCCGCCGTGCGCGTGAAGCGCGGGTCGACCACGATCATCTTCGCGCCCTTTTCCTTGGCGTGAAGCATGTGCAGCACCGAGACTGGATGAGCTTCGGCAGCATTGCTCCCGATGTACATCGCAGCCTTGGTGTTCTGCATGTCGTTGTACGAGTTGGTCATCGCACCGTATCCCCACGTATTCGCCACACCGGCGACTGTCGTGGAGTGGCATATTCGTGCCTGGTGGTCACAGTTGTTCGTCCCCCAGAGGGACACCCACTTTCTCAGCAGGTACGACTGTTCGTTGTTGTGCTTGGACGAGCCGACGATGAAGATCGAATCGGGGCCGCTCTGCTTCTTCAGCTCGAGCATCCTGGCGCTGATCTCGTTCAACGCCACGTCCCAGCTGATCTTCTGGTACTTGCCGTTGACCAGCTTCATCGGCGCCTTGAGGCGGTATTCGCCGCGGCCGTTCTCGCGCACCGCGGCACCCTTGGCGCAGTGCGCACCGAGGTTGATCGGCGAATCGAACACCGGCTCCTGGCGCGTCCAGACACCGTTTTCGACCACCGCGTCGATGGCACACCCGACCGAGCAGTGGCCGCAGACCGTGCGCTTGACCTCGATCTTCGCGCCGCCCCCAGCGGGCGCCGTGGTGGCTGTCTGCGCATCGGCCTTGCGCACCAGCGTCAGCTGGCCGGCAGCGATCCCGGCGCCGACGCCGAGGCCGGAGCGACGCAGGAACTTGCGCCGGTCCATCGTGGGGATGGCGCGGGCTACACCGCGCGCCAAGCTGTCGACGAGCGTGCCGGTGGGCGGCGAGCCCCCGGATCCGCTCGACGATCGTCGTGTCAACAACATGCGTGTCTCCTCGAAAACTTCAGATGCGCGCGGTTTGGTAATAGTGCTTCACGTGGTCGCTGAGGCGGTACCCGGCTGACGTATCGGCCGGTAACTTGGCCTGGGCGACCGGCGCCGGCTCGGCGAGCTGGCCGGACTTTCCGACAACCAGCGCCGCCGCGGCGGCCAGGATCCCGACCGCACCTGTTCCGGCAACC
>JAABTC010000203.1 GCA_011390055.1 Burkholderiales bacterium
ATCCAAGGCCGGCAGCACCGAATTGTTCTGACCGCACGGCGTGCCGTGCACCTGGCACCGCCGGCATCGATTCAGCCGACACACCCCCGCGCATCGACCGCGATGATGCGCTCGACGACCCCGTGCTCCAGGCCGCCTCGCACGCCAACCAGCCGCTCGTGCAGGTTGACCGTGGGGTCGCAATGGCCGGGCACCAGCCACACCGTCTCGCCGAGCCCGGGCAGCGGCGCGCCACCGTTGCGCCCGCGCAAGATGCCGTGCTCGTCGCCGCCGTTGAAAAACTCGAGGCCCGCACGCTGCCACACGCGCGGCAGGCCGCTGTCGATCGCATGGCTCTTGTGGCCGGCGTCGACCACGGCACGCTCCTGGCCGCAGCTCGTCACCTGGCTCTTGACGAAAAGCGCGTGCTCGAAGCGCGGTGCACCGGCCTCGGGTGCGTTGTCGGCGTAGTCGCGGTCCATGAACACGTAGGAGCCAGCTTGCAGCTCGCCCCACACGCCGCTGGCCGCCTCGTGCACGAAAGTGCCGGTACCTGCGCCGGTGACCAGCGGGCACCCGAGCCCAGCGCGTGCCAGCGCGGTCTGCGCAGCGTGCACCGCCGCGGTGGCCTGCGCAATCGCCGTCGCACGCGCTGCCGGCGTGCGCAGATGCTGCGCAGCGCCGTGGTAAGCCTGCAGGCCCGCGAAGGACAGGCCGGCATCGACCACCTGCCGCGCCAGGCGCCCCACCGCGTCGGGCAGCGCGCCACAGCGGCCATGCCCCACGTCGACTTCGACGTAGACGCCAGCCTGGCTGCCAGCCCGGCGCAGCGCGTAGGCCAAGCGCTCGATGCCGAGTGCGCTGTCGACGGCGATGGCCAGCCGACAGCGCTGCGCCAGCGACGCCAGCCGCGCCAGCTTGCCCGCGTCGACGACCTCGTTGCTGAGGTAGATGTCGGCCACGCCTTGCGCAGCGAGCGCCTCGGCCTCGCTGGTCTTCTGAACGCACACGCCCACCGCACCGGCCGCGACCTGCTGCGCGGCGATCCAGGCGCTCTTGTGAGTCTTGGCATGCGGGCGCAGGCGCAGGCCGCGCGCGCCCGCATACGCCGCCATCGTGGTCAGGTTGCGTTCGAAGGCGTCGAGATCGACCACCAGGGCCGGCGTGTCGATGGCGCCGACCGGCGCGCCGATGGGGAGTGCGTCCGTCATGTGCGTGCTTCCAGCTCGTCGAGCGCGACACCTTCGAGGTGGGCGTCGTCGGCCCAGCCGACCAGCACGAAGCCGGCGTCGGTGGCCAGCAGCCGGTTGATGCTGGCGTTGCCCACGAGCCAGCTGCGGGGCGCGTTGAGCGACGCCCGCGTGGCCGCGCGGTACAACGCGTCGAGCACGCCGCCGTGCGCGACGATGGCGATGTGTTCGCCGCGGTGGCGCGCCGCCAGGGCCGCGACCGCATCGACCGCTCGCTGGTAAAACGCCACCAGCGTTTCACCGCCGGCCGGACCGAAGGCAGGATCGCGCTGACGCCAACGCAGCGCCTGGTCCGGGTAGGCCGCCTCGATCTCGGCGAAGGTCAGGCCCTCGAAAACGCCGAAGGCGCGTTCGCGCAACCCCGCATCGGTCTGCAGCGCAAGACCCGCTGCGCGCGCGACGGCGCCGCCGGTGTCGCGGGCCCGCGCCAGGTCGCTGGCGTAGACCGCGTCCAGCCCCTCGGTGGCCAGCGCTGCTGCCAGTCGACGCGCCTGCTCGCGACCGGTGGCGTTCAAGCCGATGTCGAGCTGGCCCTGGATCCGCGTGGCGACGTTCCAGGCCGTCTCGCCGTGGCGCAACGCGATGACGCGCGTGGCGTCGGCACTCACCGCAACAACCGGCGGTTCAGGGTGTAGGTGCCCGAGTGGGTGGCGGCCTCGAGCACCTGCCCGGCCATGGCCTCGCGCACCTGCGGGCCGGTGAAGGCACCGTCCAGCACCAGCCGCGGCAGCGCCGTGGCGTACAGCGTGAACACGTAGTGGTGCACCAGTGAATCGTTGAACGGCGGGAACGGTCCGTCGTAGCCGAAGTACTGTCCGGCCAGCGCCGGGTCGGCGGCAAACCAGCCGGTGTAGTCGTTCAGGCCCTGGCGTGCGCCATGGGGTGCGGCGGGGCCGGGCTTGCCGCGCGGCGTGAAGCCGCGGCTGAACTCGCCCTCCTCGATGTGGTCGAGGCCGGGCGGCAGGTCGACCAGCACCCAGTGGAAGAAATCGACACGCGGCAGATCGCTGGGAATCTCGCGGTCGGGCCGATTCACGTCGTCGGGCCGGCTCGGCACGTCGAAGTCGTGGCAGATCAGCACCAGCGACCGCGTTCCCGCAGGCACTTCGTTCCAAGCCAGGTGCGGGTTCAGGTTGTCGGCAAAGCCGACGCCGTCTGCGCCACTCAATCGCCCAGCGGCAAAGCGTTCGGCGATCCGGTCGCCGTTGGACCAGCTGTCGCTCCAGAGTTTCATCGCTCAGGTTCCCCAGACGATCGCTTCACGGGCTGCGTGGCTGCGTCGCAGCATTTCCAGCAGCGGCCAGGCACGGCGTCGCAGCGACACGCCGTCGCCGCGCGCCTGCGCCGTCGTGGCCTCCGGGCTCGCCGCGGCTGCGTCGGTTTCCGCCGGCTCGTCCCGGGCAGCGTCGTCGGCTTCGATCGCACTCTGCAAGGTGGCCATCAGCGCAGGCATGGCTTCGACCTCGAAGATGCCCTGGGGCGCAGGTGCGCGGCCGAGCAGCCGCAGCAACTGGTCGCCATGCGGTTCGAGCATGATGACGTCGCCGGCGGCCTTGGACTTGAACTTGTAGAGCATTCGGGCAGCCCGTGGAGGGCACGCAATGGAGGCAGCTCCGATTTTGCCCCCGATCGCTCCGAGATGCGCAGGCGGCGGTTTCAGGCGCTGCCGGTCGCGTCCTGGCTGTCCTCGCTGCTTTCAAAGTACCAGCCCAGTCGCGGGCACGGCAGCAGCCACTGCGCCACGGCGGCGGGCAGCTGGCCGGCCGGCAAGCTGCGCCGGATGCCGAGCGCAGGCACGTCTTCCAGGTCGAGCGCGGGTGTGTCCTCGCGCGCCGCGCGTGCCTCGTACACCAGCACCCGCGGCTTGAGCGGGCGCGCCGAATTGACGCTGTCAACCAGGCCGTAGCGGTCGTCGGTCAACTGCACGACGGAGCCCGGCGGGTACACGCCCATCATGCGCACGAAGCTCGTCAACAGGCTGCTGTCGAACTGGCGCTTGTTTTGCGTGAAGAGCTGCGAGAGCGCCTCGTGCGGGGTCAGCGACTGTGACGCCCGCGCCGCATGGCACAGGTTGTCGTAGCGGTTGACCAGCGCCACAAGGCGGGCCGCGGTGCTGATGCGATCGGCAGTCAGACCGCGCGGGAACCCGCTGCCGTCGCAGTGCTCGTGGTGCTGCGCGATCACCAGCAAGGCTCCCGGCGTCAGGCCCATGCGCTGGCCGAGTTGTACGCCGCACGCCACGTGCTCGCGGTACAGCGCGGTCTCGCTGCTGCTGAAGTCGGTGTCGGGCCGGCGCAGGCGCGCCGGGATGTCGAGCTTGCCCAGGTCGTGGCTGAGCGCGCCCACGCCGAGGTCGTGCATGTCGGTCTCGGCCAGCCCCGCCAGCTTGCCCATCAGCATCGCGACGACCGCAACGTTCAGTGCATGGCTGGCGCGCTCGCCGCCGGCTTCGGTGACGACACGGATGCACAAGTCGCGCTGGTCGAGCATCTTCGCGACCAGGGCCCGGCTGAGTGCGTCGAGCCGCCGCCCGGCGCCTGCCGGATCGGCCGCGGTCTGCTCGGCGGCCTGGCGCCAGCCGGCAGCCGCCTCGCCGTACTGGCGCTGGCACAGGTCGACCTTGCGGTGGTACGCGGCGGCGCCCTCGCGCTGGCTGCCGGACCGCAGCGCGCGCGCAGTGACCGCCTTGTCCAGCGAGGCCGCGTCCGTCGGCACGGGCGACTGCACGGCTGCGGCCGTACCCGCGGCCGGGTCGATTTCGCTTTTCTCCGGGCACCAGCGCACCCGCGACAGGCCAAGCGCGCGGATGGTCGCGATCTGCCCGGCGTCGGCGATGCGGAAGCTGGACAGGGCGAACGGGTGCGACATCCAACCCAGGTCGAGATGCACGAACATCCCGACGCAGAGCTCGGAGGTCTCGATGGTGGGCAAGGCGGCAACCAAGGCACTGCTTCCGCAAGGTCGGGGATGCTGTTTCGG
>JAABTC010000002.1 GCA_011390055.1 Burkholderiales bacterium
GGGCCTTCGTGGCCCACACGGATGGCGCGTTCGACGAGGACCTGCTGGTGCAGTTCCTGGTGGCTTACCAGGAAACGCGCGAGTTGAACCTGGCCGAAATGTGGGCCCTGCCGACGACGCTGCGCGTGGTGCTGATCGAGAACCTGCGGCGCCTGGCCGAGCGGGTGGCGGCCAACAAGGCCGCGCGCGAAGTCGCCAACCTGTGCAGCGACCGCATCGACACCTGCAGCGTGGAATTGCTCGAGTCGGTGCGGCGTCTGCTCGACCAGCGCGGCGTCGGCCGCATGTTCCTGGGCCAGATGGCGCAGCGCTTGCAGGACAACTTCACGACCGGCCAGGGCACGCACGGCCATCACGCACAGCAGCTCGAATGGCTCACCGACGCCCTGCCCGACACCGCGGCGCTGCAGTCGCAGCAAACGGCCGACCAGGCCGCCGACAACCTGAGCGTCAGCAATGCGGTGACGTCGCTGCGCGCGATCGGCGACGCACACTGGCCTGACATCGTCGCGCGGGCGAGCGCGCTGATGCGCGTGATGCTGACCTCGCCGGCCTTCGAGGCCGAGGACACCTCCACCCGCGACTTGACGCTGCACGGCATCGAACGCCTGGCACGCAAGAGCGGCCGCAGCGAGCTGACGGTGGCCCATTCGCTGCTCGACCTGATGGCCACCGCCGATGCCGACGATCCGCATGCCGACCCGCAGCGCACCAGCCTGCGCCTGCAGGCCGGTGGCGTCGACACGCTGGCGTTCGCGGGGTCGTCCTCGCTGGGCCGCGACACCACCCCCGGCACCACCGCGGTGGCGGGCCACTGGCTGCAGGGGCCGGGGCGCGGAGCCCTGCTGCGCGCGCTGGGCCTGCGCGCGGGTTTCGGCCAGCCACTGCGCCAGCGCCTCAAGCCTCTGGCCCTGACCGCCTACCTCGGCGCCGTGCTGCTGATGACGCTGGTGATCGTGGCCTGGACGCTGTTGCGCCACGGCGGCGGCGACTACACCGGCCTGCCCGGTCTGTGGGTTGCACTGGCGCTGATGCTGCTGCCCGCCAGCGAGGCCGCGGTGGCGGTCATCAACCGACTGGTCAGCGAGTCGGCGCGGCCGACCTACCTGCCGCGGCTGGCGCTGCCCAGCGGCATCCCCATCGACCACCGGGTGATGGTGGTGGTGCCGGCCCTGCTGACCGATGTGAAGAGCATCGACACGCTGGTGCACCGCCTGCTGTTGCACCACCTGGCCAACCCCGAGCGGCACGCGCAGTTCGCCTTGCTGAGCGACTGGGCCGACGCCACCCTGGCCCGCACGCCGGCGGACGATGCGCTGCTCGAGCATGCACGCGCGCGCATACGCGACATCAACCTGCGTTACGGCGCGCCGATCGATGCGACGGCGCCGCCCTCGACCTCGGGCGCGGGTGACGACCGGCCCCCCCCACGCTTCCTGCTGTTGCACCGCGACCGTCGCTTCAGCCACAGCGAGCAGCGCTGGATCGGCTGGGAGCGCAAGCGCGGCAAGCTCGAACAGCTGGTGGCGCTGCTGGCCCAGGGCACGCAGGACAGCGACCCCTTCCTCGACCTCGGGCCCGAGTCGCGCATCGCGCCCGCGACGCGCTACGTCGTGACGCTCGACGGCGACACCGAATTGCCACCGGGGCAGCTGCGTGCCCTGGTCGGCGTGGCCGCGCACCCGCGCAACGAACCGCGGCTGTCGCGCGACGGCAAGCGAGTGGCCAGCGGCTGGGGCATTCTGCAGCCGCGCGTGATGACGCCGCTGCCCGCGCCCAAGCAGTTCACGCTGTTCCACTGGCTCTTCGCCGGCCGGTGCGGCATCGACCCGTACAGCGCCGCCACCTCCGAGGTCTACCAGGACCTGTTCGACGAGGGCAGCTTCGCAGGCAAGGGCCTGCTGCACGTGGCCGCCGTGCACGCCGTGCTGGGCAACCGCCTGCCCGACGAACAGGTGCTGAGCCACGATCTGCTCGAAGGCTCGATCGCCCGCTGCGCCGCGGTGACCAACGTCACCGTGATCGAGGAAGCGCCCTTCCATGCCGACGTGGCCGCCTCGCGCGTGCACCGCTGGACGCGCGGCGACTGGCAGCTGCTGCCGTTCCTGATGCGCCCGTGGACCTGGCGGCTGCGCCCGATCCATGCCTGGAAGCTCCTCGACAACCTGCGCCGTTCGCTGGTGGCACCGGCCTCGGTGGCCTTGCTGCTGGTGGCGCTGTCCGGCCAGTTGGTGTCGCCCTGGGCGGCCTTGGCCTTGGTGTTCGCAGCGTTCTCGGCCGGCCCGGTGATGGGTGCCATGGCCGGCTTCGTGCCCAGCCGCGCCGACCTCGCCAAGCGCCACTTCTACCGTCTGGCGCTGGCCGACCTGGCGCGTGCCGTCTGGACCGGCGTGTGGCACGTGGCCACCGGGCTGCAGCAGGCCATCGCCGCGCTCGACGCGATCGGCCGCGCGCTGTGGCGCCAGATCATCAGCCGGCGCTCGCTGCTCGAGTGGACCACCGCGGCGGCCGCGCAGGCGCAGGCCCGCACCGACCTGGCGGGCCTGGTGCGCAGCCATGCCAACGTGCCGATCGTCTCGGCGTTGCTGCTGGCCGGCCTGGTCGTGGCGGGCTCGCCGCACCTGGGGCTGGCGATCGCGTTGTGCGCCTTGTGGGCTGCCGCACCGCTGTGGACCTGGTGGGTGAGCCGCCCGCTGCTGGCCCAGCGCGAGGCTGCGATGCCGGCGGTCGACCGGGCCTACCTTCAGGGCATCGCGCGCGACACCTGGCAGTTCTTCGAACGCTGTGTCGGGCCCGACGACCACCACCTGCCGCCCGACAACCTGCAGACCGCGCCGTACGACCTGCTGGCGCACCGCACCTCGCCGACCAACATGGGGCTCTACCTGCTGGTGGTCTGCTGTGCGCGCGAGTTCGGCTGGATCGACACCGGCTCGCTGCTGCAGCGGCTGGAAGCGACGATGGCCACGCTCGACCGGCTGCAGCGCCATCGCGGCCACTTCCTCAACTGGTACGACACCCAGAGTTGTGCGCCGCTGCTGCCGATGTACGTCTCGACCGTCGACAGCGGCAACATGAGCGGCCACCTGTTGGCGGTGGCCGAAGCCTGCCGCGCGCTGGCCCGCGCCGAGGCCGCCGACGATGCACAGCGCGAGCGCCTGACGGCCCTGGCCGACCGCTGCGAGGCGATGGGCTGGAGCGCGGATTACAGCTTCCTGTACAACAAGCGGCGCCACCTGTTCCACATCGGCTACCGCGTGGCCGAACAGGAACTCGACGCCGGCTTCTACGACCTGCTGGTCTCCGAGTCGCGCTTGACGAGCCTGCTGGCGATCGCCAAGGGCGATGTGCCGGTGAGCCACTGGGCAGCGCTCGGCCGACCGTTCTTCGCGGTCGGTGCCGACGCCGGCCTGCGCTCCTGGTCGGGCTCGATGTTCGAGTACCTGATGCCCTCGCTGGTGCTCGACGAGCCTCACGGCAGCGTGCTCGACCAGGCGGTGCGCGCGGCGGTGCAGGAGCAGATCAACTTCGGCCGTGCCAAGCAGGTGCCCTGGGGCATTTCGGAGTCGGCCTATGCCGCCAGCGACCACACGCTGGCCTACCAGTACGCGCCGCAGGGCGTGCCGCGGTTGTCGCTGCGCCGCACGCCGCCGGGCGAACTGGTGATCGCGCCGTATGCCACGGGCCTGGCCGCGCAGGTGATGCCGCACCGCGCCTGCCTGAACTTCGCTGCGCTCGACGCGCTGTCCGCGCGCGGCGCCTACGGCTTCATCGAGGCGCTCGACTACTCGCCCGCGCGCCAGACCGACACCGCGCCCTTCCGCCCGGTGGCGACCTACATGTCGCACCACCAGGGCATGACGATCGTGGCGCTGGCCAATGTGTTGCTGGGCGGCGTGGCGCGGCGCTGGGGCATGGCCAACCCGCGCCTGGAAGCGGTGGCCTCGCTGCTGCACGAACGAGCGCCGCGCGAGGTGGCTGCGCTTCGCATGCTGCCCACGCAGGCCCCACCGTTGAGCCTGACCAACCGCCCCCCCGGGCTGCTGCGCGAGGTGCTGCCCGGCGCCACCGCACTGGAGCCCACCCATGTGCTGGGCAACGGCCGCTACAGCGTCACGCTGCGTGCCAACGGCGCAGGCTGGAGCCGCTGGGGCACGGTGGGCATCACACGCTGGCGCGACGATGCCCTGCGCGACGCCTGTGGCAGCTTCTTCTACCTGCGCTGGGCGCAGCAACCGCAGCCGGTGTCGATCACGCAGCATCCGGCGCCCGACCCGGCCGCGCATTACCGCAGCGTCTACCACGCCGACCGGGTCTGCTTCGATGCCGCCTGGGCCGAGGTGCAGGCCCACACCACCGTGTGGGTCAGCCCGGAAGACGACATCGAGTTCCGCCAGGTCGAAATACGCAACCTGAGCGACCGCGAACTCGACATCGAGCTGATGTCAGCGTTCGAGGCGACGCTGGCCGATCCGCGCGCCGACGAGGCCCACCCGGCCTTCAGCAACCTGTTCGTCACCGCCGAATGGAGCGTCGCCGACGAAGCCCTGCTGCTGTCGCGCAAACCTCGCCTGGCCACCGAGAAAGGGCTGCATGCGGCGCATTTCCTGGCCGAGAAGGACGCGCAGGCTGTCGCCGTGCGGGTGCAACCCGACCGTGCGCGCTGGCTCGGACGCAACCACGACGCGAGCCGCCCGCTGGCCGAGTTCGCGCCGCTCGAAGGCCTGCCGAGCACCGGTGACGCGGCCGGCGAGCCGGGAGCGGACGGCCGGCCTGCCCCGGCTGCAGCCCTGCGGCTGGACACCGGCCTGGACCCGATGGCCGCGATCTCGGTCAAGCTGCGCATTGCACCGCTCGGCAAGGCGCAGCTGACCTTCGCCACGGCCGCGAGCGACAACCGGTCGGTGCTCGATGCAGTGATCGACAAGTACCGCCAGCCGAGCCATGCGCAGCGCGCGTCGCTGATGTCGGCCACGCTCGCCGGCATCCGGCTGCGGGCGCTCGGCATCGGCGCCGAACCGCTCGCGGCGATCCAGACGCTGACTTCCGCGCTGGTGCACAGCCTGACGCGCCCCCAGACCAGCGCCGAACGCGTGCCCGTGCGCAGCGCCGTGGCTGCACTCGCCGCGCTCGACACCAACCCCGCCGCACTGCTGGCGGCGGTGACCGCGACCACCGGCCCGGTGATGTGCGACCGCCGCCTGCTGTGGCGCTTCGGCATCTCGGGCGACCGGCCGATCGTGCTCGTCAGCGCCGGCGTGATGCAGGGCATGGGGCTGCTGCGCTCGATGGCGCAGGCGCTGCGCCTGTGGGCCTGGGGCGGCATCGCCTGCGACCTGGTGGTGGTGAATGCCGAACCTGCGTCGTACCTGATGACGCTGCAGCGCGAGGCCAACGCGCTGCGCGAACGGCACGCCGCCGAGACCGCGGCACAGCCTGGCGTCGCGACCACCGCGATGCACGTGCTGCGCGCCGAGGAGCTGTCGCCGGCGGAGCTGTCGACGCTGAACTCGCTGGCCCGCCTGCGCCTGCTCGCCGATGGGCGCCCGCTGGTGCACCATGTGCAGGCCTGGGCCGAGCAGCACGAGGAGGCGTTCGACGAGCGCCTGGTGACCTCGACCGCGGTGGTCAAGCGGGCCGGGCTGGCCGACACCGGCGTGTCGACGCCCGAAGGCGCTTTCGCCGCAGCCACCGGCGAGTTCCGCTTCAGCGTGGGGCCGCGCCAGCGGCCGCTCAAGCCGTGGATCAACGTGCTGTCCAACCCGGGCTTCGGCGCGCAGCTCTCGGAAGCCGGCGGTGGCTACACCTGGGCCCTGAACAGCCGGATGAACCAGCTCACCGCCTGGTCCAACGACCCGGTGGCCGACCCGGCCTGCGAGTGGTTCCTGCTGCAGGAGCGCAAGAGCCGCACGGTCTGGAGCGTCACGCCGTCGGCGCTCGGCGGCGCCAGCGCGCCGGACGGCTCGCCGATCGAGTACCGCATCGCGCACGGCCAGGGCTACAGCGTCGTCAGCCACCGCCGCGGCGATCTGGATGTCACGACGACCTGGTGCGTCGACCCGGCGACGAGCGTCAAGCAGGTGCGCATCCGTCTGGTCAACCGCGGCCACCGCAGCCTGTCGCTGCGCGTGGTCGGCATCGTCGAATGGATGATGGGCGCCAACCGCAGCGACCGCGCGACGGTGCACACGACACCCTGGCGCCAACGCCTGCCCGACGCCAAACTGCATGCGCTGCTGGCCACGCAGCGCGACCATGCCGCCGGCTTCGGTGACGGCACGGCCTTCCTGGCGCTGGCGAGCTCGCAGGACGACCCGGGTGACTGGACCTGCGACCGCCGCGAGTGCTTCGACGCGCGCGGACGCCTGGTGCTGCCCGACCACTTCGGCCAGCGCAGCGGCGGCGGCCTCGACCCCTGCGCCGCGATGGCGACCACGCTGGCCCTGGCCGCGGGAGAAGGCGCCGAGAAGACCTTCCTGATCGGTTACGCCCCCAGCCCCGGCGCAGCCCGGCAGCTGGCGGCCGAAGCCGCCGCCGCACCCTCGCTCGAGCGCCTGGACCGGGTGCGCGAACATTGGGCCCGGCTGCTCGGCGCGACGCAGGTCAAGACGCCCGATGCCGACTTCGATGCGATGGTCAACCACTGGCTGCTGTACCAGACCGTGGCCTGCCGCATCTGGGCCAAGGCCGGTTTCTACCAGGCCGGCGGGGCCATCGGCTACCGCGACCAGCTGCAGGACTCGATGGCCCTGGCTTGGGCTGCGCCGCAGATGCTGCGCGACCAGATCGTGCTGGCCGCCTCGCGCCAGTTCGCCGAGGGCGACGTGCAGCACTGGTGGCACACGCCGGGCGGCGCCGGGGTGCGAACCCACTTCTCCGACGACCTGCTGTGGCTGCCGCATGCGCTGTCGCACTACCTGGCCACGACCGGCGACCGCAGCCTGCTCGATGCGCAGGTGCCCTTTATCGAAGGCGCCGAGATTCCGCCCGGCGCCGAGGACGCCTACTACACGCCGACGGTCAGCGACGCGTTGGCAAGCGTCTACGAACATGCCGCGCGCACCATCGACCGCAGCCTGCGCGTGGGTCGCCACGGCCTGCCACTGATGGGCACCGGTGACTGGAACGACGGCATGAACCGGGTCGGCCACGAAGGCCGCGGCGAGTCGGTGTGGCTCGGCTTTTTCCTCTACCGCGTGGTGCACGACTTCGCCCCCATCGCGACCGAGCGTGGCGATGGCGAGCGCGCCGCGCGCTGGCTCGCTGCGGCGCGCCACTGGCAGGCTGCGCTGCTCGGGCCGGCCTGGGACGGCCAGTGGTTCAAGCGCGCCTTCTTCGACGATGGCCAGCCGCTGGGCTCGCACCACAACGCCGAAGCGCGCATCGACCTGATCGCGCAGGCCTGGGCCGTGCTCTCGGGTGCGGCGCCGCCGGCGCTGCAGCGCATTGCGCTGACGGCGGTCGAGACGCACCTGGTGGACGCGCAGGCCGGCCTGCTGCGGCTGCTCGATCCGCCGCTGGCCCATGCCGAGCCGAGCGCCGGCTACATCCAGGCCTACCCGGCGGGCGTGCGCGAGAACGGCGGCCAGTACTCGCACGGCGCGGTCTGGGCGCTGATGGCGCAGGCGCGGTATGCGGTCGACCTGCCCGATGCAGCGCCGGGCGCCACCGACACGCCGTACCGCTATTTCACGTACCTGAGCCCCGCGCACCGCAGCCGCCACCCGACCCATGGCCAGGCGTATGCGATCGAGCCCTACGTGATGGCCGGCGACGTCTACACCCAGCCACCTTACGTCGGGCGCGGTGGCTGGAGCTGGTACACCGGCTCGGCGGCCTGGATGCACCGGGCCGCGATCGAGTCGATCTTCGGCCTGAACCTGGCCGCCGACGAGCTGTGCTTCCGCCCCTGCCTGCCCTCGGCGTGGCCGCACGCCGAGCTGACGCTCGAGCGCGACGGGCGCAGCATGCACTTCGTCTTCGTGCGCAGCGAGGCGGCCGCGGCGATGGCCCGGGCCGCGCCGATCCTGGAGCGCGAGTTCGCGACGCTGCTGATGCCCGAACAGCCGCTGGCGTGGCGTGCGCTGGCACCGCGCACGCACTTCGTCGTGCCGTTGGGTTGACGGCGCTAGCGGCCTCGTCCTACACGCGGGGCGGCAGACGGCCGACTTCGATGGCAGCACCGCGTGCCTAAAGTCTGTCTTCCAGCGTTTGAGGAACCACCATGTCCAGCAGTGCCAACGAGAACAAGGTCGAACAACGTCGCATCGCCGATGGCGAACAGCCCCGCATGACGCTGGACGACAACGCGATCGAAGCAGCCAAGAAGAACATCGACCGCGGCGCCGTCACGCCGCACGCCGGTCCCTGGGCGCAGGAGATCGTCAAGCTGCTGAACGATTCGCTGGCCACTGAACTGGTGTGCGTGCTGCGCTACAAGCGCCATCACTACACCGCCACCGGGCTGAAGTCGCCGGCCATCGCCGAAGAGTTCATGGTCCATGCGAACGACGAAGCGGCGCACGCCGACCGCATCGCCGAGCGCATCGTGCAACTCGGCGGCGAGCCCGACTTCTCGCCCGACACGCTGACCCAGCGCAGCCACGCCGACTACAACGACGCGAAGGATCTGAAGTCGATGATCCGGGCCAACCTGATCGCCGAACGCGTGGCCGTCGAGGTGTACTCGCAGCTGATCGAGATGATCGGCGACAAGGACTCGACCACCCGGCGTCTGCTGGAAGACATCCTGGCCGACGAGCAGGAGCATGCCGACGAACTCGCTGACTGGCTCGAAGACTGAGCCCCCACGCTCGCTGGACTCGCTGCCCCCCGAGGCGGCGTTCGCCAACGGACCGGCGGAGCCGGATCCGTGGCTTTGCTGGGTTCGTTGACCGCTTAGCCGCGCGGCCCCAGCATCGCCCGCGCATCGACCCAGGCGTCGAAGTCGGCGCCCGTGACACCGCCGACGGCCAGTGCCGCCTCCCGCAGCGACGTGCCTTCCCGGTGCGCATGCTTGGCGATTTGCGCCGCACGGTCATAGCCGATGTGCGGTGTGAGGGCGGTGACCAGCATCAGCGAGTCGGCCATCAAAGCGCTGGCCCGCGCCTCGTTCACTTCCAGGCCTTCGACGCAGTGCTCGGCAAAGCTCGCCATGGCATCGGCCAGCAACCGCAGGCTGTCGAGCACGTCGTGCGCGATCAAGGGCTTGTAGACGTTGAGCTCGAAGTGCCCCTGGCTGGCCGCGATGCCGATCGCCACGTCGTGCCCCATCACCTGGGCGCAGACCATGGTCAGCGCCTCGACCTGCGTCGGGTTCACCTTGCCCGGCATGATCGAGCTGCCGGGCTCGTTCTCGGGCAGGCGCAGTTCTCCCAGGCCTGCGCGCGGGCCGCTGCCCATCAGCCGGATGTCGTTGGCGATCTTGTTCAACGCGATGGCCAGCAGGCGCAAGGCGCCGTGCAGGCCGACCAGGGCCTCGTGCCCGGCCATGGCAGCGAAACGGTTGTCGGCCGCGACGAAACGCTCGCCGAGCGCCTTCGACAGCGCATCGGCCACGCGGGTGCCGAACTCGGGGTGGGTGTTGAGGCCCGTGCCCACCGCGGTGCCGCCGATGGCCAATGTGCGCACGGCTGGCATCGCTTGCCGCAACGCGGTTTCGGCCAGCGCGAGCTGGGCCTCGTAGCCGCCGAACTCCTGGCCGAACGTGACCGGCGTGGCGTCCTGCAGGTGGGTGCGGCCGACCTTCACCGTGTCGGCCCACGCAGCGGCCTTGGCCTGCAAGGCCGCACGCAGGCGCGCCAGGGCCGCGAAGAGCGGCCGCGTCTGCAGCACCGCAGCCACGTGCATCGCCGTCGGGAAGACGTCGTTGGACGACTGGCCGAGGTTCACGTCGTCGTTCGGGTGCACGCGCCCGCCGTCGAGCGCGCGCGCGGCCAGCCGCGCGATCACCTCGTTGGCGTTCATGTTGCTCTGCGTGCCCGAGCCGGTCTGCCAGACCGAAAGCGGGAACTCGGCGTCGAACTCGCCGGCAGCCACGCGCGCCGCCGCGGCCTCGATCGCAGCGGCCTTGCCCGCCTCGAGCAGGCCGAGTTCGCGGTTCACCGCCGACGCCGCGCGTTTGATCAGCGCCAGCGCGTGCACGATCTCGATCGGCATGCGCTGGGTGCCTATGGCGAAGTAGCGCCGGCTGCGCTCGGTCTGCGCGCCCCACAGGGCCTCGGCCGGCACCTCGATCGCACCGAAGCTGTCGGTCTCGGTGCGTGTGGCGGTCATGTCAGTTCACGACGCCGCTGCGCGGTACCCACGACCGATGAAGCGCAAGGCAACCACGCTTCCCGCCACGGAACCGGCTCTGCCGGGCCGCAGGCGGGCGGCCCCCTTGGGGGGTAGCGAGCGAAGCGAGCTTGGGGGCTTCATTTCAGCGCGGGGTGGACAGCGCGTTGCTGACCAGGCGCGAGGTGATGTCGACGATCTGGATCATGCGGTCGTACGGCATCCGTGTGGGGCCGATCACTGCCAGCGTGCCGACCACCTGCCCATCGAGCTCGTACGGCGCGCTGACCACCGACAGCGACTCGAACGGCACCACCCGGCTCTCGCCGCCAATGTAGATCCGCACGCCCTCGGCGCGCGTGCTGACGTCGAGCAGGCGCATCAGCTCGGTTTTGCGCTCGAACAGGTCGAACAGCTTGCGCAGCGAACCGAGGTCGCTGCCGAAATCCTGCACCGCGAGCAGGTTGCGCTCGCCGCTGACGACCATCTGCTCGGCACCCTCGGTCATCGCTTCGGTGCCGGCCTGCACGGCCGCCTGCATCAGCGCCACGATCTCGCTGCGCAGAGCCTCGACCTCGTGCTGCAGCCGCTCGCGCACGGCGTCGAGCGCCAGCCCGGCGTAGTGGCTGTTGAGGTAATTGCTGGCCTCGACCAGCTCGCTCTGGCTGTGGTCGCGTGCGGTCATGATCACGCGGTTCTGCACGTCGCCTTCGGGCGAGACCAGGATCAACAGCACGCGCCGCTCACCCAGGCGCAGAAACTCGATGTGGTGGAACACGCTGGCCTTGCGCGGCGCCGTCACCACGCCGACGAAGTTCGACAGGCTCGACAGCAGGTGTGCGGCGTTGGCGATCACCCGCTGCGGCTGGTCGGGCTGCAACTGCCCACGCGCGGCCGACATCTCGGGGGGCGCGTTCTGAGGGTCGACCGAGCGCGCCGTCAGCATGGTGTCGACGAAGAGCCGGTAGCCACGCGCGGTCGGCACGCGGCCGGCGCTGGTGTGCGGGCTGGCGATCAGGCCCAGCTCTTCCAGGTCGGCCATCACGTTGCGGATCGTCGCCGGGCTCAGCTCGAGCCCCGAGGCCTTGGACAGCGTGCGCGAGCCTACAGGTTGCCCGTCGGCGATGTAGCGCTCGACCAGGGCCTTGAGCAGGGTTTTGGCTCGGTCGTCCATGGTGTCCTGAATCATTGTAGGCCGCGCCCTATGGTGTAATTCTTCGCATGGCCATGCGGTTCCGTCATGCTGTGATCGTCGGCAAGCACCAGGCGCAAGGCATGCGTGACCTGCTCGACGAACTGGCCCAGTTGCTGGTGCGCCGCGGCCTGGACGTCTCGTTCGACCGTGCCACCGCGCTCAACACCGGCCTGGACGCGCGCTACAGCGCGCTCGACACCGAGCAGATGGGCGCCCAGTGCGACCTGGCCGTGGTGGTGGGGGGTGACGGCACGATGCTCGGCATCGCCCGCGAACTCGCACGCCACGACATCCCGCTGGTCGGCATCAACCAGGGCCGCCTGGGCTTCATCACCGACGTGCCGGTGGGCCAGCACCAGGAAACGATCGGCGCGATGCTCGACGGCGAGTTCGAGGAAGAGCACCGCAGCATGCTCGAAGGCGGCGTCTGGCGCGACGGTGAGCGCATCTTCGAGGGCCTGTCGATGAACGACGTGGTGGTGAGCCGGGGTGCCACCGCCAGCATGGTCGAGCTGAAGATCGACATCGGCAACGAGTTCGTCGCCAACCTGCGCGCCGACGGCCTGATCGTGGCCTCGCCGACCGGCTCGACGGCTTACGCCCTCTCGGCCGGCGGGCCGATCCTGCATCCGGCCATCGCCGGCTGGGTGCTGGTGCCGATCGCCTCGCACACGCTGTCGAACCGACCGATCGTGCTGCCCGACCTGGGCGAGATCCGCATCGAGATCGTGGCCGGCCGCGACGCCTCGGCGAACTTCGACATGCAAAGTCTGGCCAGCCTGCTGCACGGCGACCAGGTCCGCGTCACCCGGTCGGCCTACAAGGTGCGCTTCCTGCACCCGCGCGGCTGGAGCTACTACGCCACCCTGCGCAGAAAATTGCGCTGGTACGAAGGCGTGGTCTGATGTTGCGTCGCCTGTCGCTGCGCGACTTCGTCATCGTGCCGGCACTCGAGATCGAGTTCGACGCCGGGTTCACGGTGCTGACCGGCGAAACCGGCGCGGGCAAGTCGATCCTGGTCGATGCCTTGCAGCTCGCACTCGGCAGTCGCGGCGATGCGGGCGTGGTGCGCGAAGGGGCGGCGCGGGCCGAGATCGCAGCCGAGTACGACGCCCCGCCATCGCTGGCCGACTGGCTCGAGACGGCCGGCTTCGCGCAGGATGCGAGCCTGCTCCTGCGCCGCACGATCGACGCGCAGGGCAAGAGCCGCGCATGGATCAACGGCAGCCCGGCGACGATCGCGCAACTGCGCGAGGCCGCCGAGGCCCTGGTCGAGATCCACGGCCAGCATGCTTGGCAGAGCCTGATGCGACCGGCCGCCGTGCGCACCTGGATCGATGCGCAGGCCGACATCGACCCCCAGCCGCTGGCCGCGCTCTGGAGCCGGTGGCGCGATGCCGGCAGCGCCCTCGAGCGCGCGCGCGGCGGACAGGCCGAGATCGAGCGCGAACGCGAGCGCCTGGCCTGGCAGGTCGGCGAGATCGAAAAGCTCGCGCCGGCCGACGGCGAGTGGGAAACGCTGAATGCGGAACACCAGCGTCTGGCACACGGCCAGGCGCTGATCGATGCGGTGCGAGCGGCGCTCGACGCACTCGACGACGCCGACACGACGGCCAGTGGACTGGCCCAGCGCGCCGCCGATGCCCTGGCCGACGTGGCCCGTTTCGACGCGAACCTCGCGCCCGTGCAGGAGCTCATCGAAGGCGCGCAGGCGCAACTTCAGGACGCGGCGCACACGCTGTCGGGCTACCTCCAGCGGGCCGAGGTCGACCCCGAACGGTTGGCCGCGCTCGACGCGCGCATGGCCGCCTGGGTCGGCCTGGCGCGGCGCTACCGGCGCACGCCCGAGAGCCTGGTGGCGCAGCTGGCCCAGTGGCAGGCCGAGTTGCAGGGGCTGGCCGAGGCGGCCGACAGCGCGGCGCTCGAACGCGCGCTGGCCCAGGCCCACGCGGCCTGGCGTGCCGAGGCCGAGCGGGTCAGCGCGGTGCGGCGTGCGGCCACGCCGCCGCTGGCGCGCGCCGTGACGCAGGCGATGCAGTCGCTGGGCATGGCCGGTGGTGTGTTCGAGGTGGCTTGGCTTGCCGAGGCGCAGCCGCAATCCTTCGGCCTGGAGACGCCGGAGTTGCGCGTGGCGGGGCACGCCGGCAGCACGCCGCGGGCGCTGGCCAAGGTGGCGTCGGGGGGCGAGCTGTCGCGCCTGGCGCTGGCCATCGCTGTGTCCTCCCCGCGCGATGCGGGCAGCGCCACCAGCTTCATCTTCGACGAGATCGACGCCGGCATCGGCGGCGCGGTGGCCGACACCGTGGGCCGGCTGATGAAACAGCTCGGCCGCGAGCGCCAGGTGCTGGCCGTCACCCACCTGGCCCAGGTGGCTGCCTGCGGCGACCAGCACCTGATCGTCAGCAAGGCCCGCCAGGCCGACGGCCGCAGTGCCAGCGACGTGCGCCGCGTGGTCGGCGAGCAGCGCGTCGCCGAGGTCGCCCGCATGCTCGGCGGCGAGCGCATGGCCACGAGCCTGGCGCATGCCGAGCAATTGCTGCAGCAAGGCCGCGCAGGGGCCCCCGCGCCGCCCGCGGACAAGAAGCGGCGCAGCCGTGCCGGATGAGCCGCCGCGCATGAACGACACCACCCCCGCGGGCCCGCCAGCCGAGCCGCCGGCGCACCAGCTGGTGCTGGTCACCGGCATCTCGGGCTCGGGCAAGTCCGTGGCGCTGCATGCGCTGGAAGACAGCGGCTACTTCTGCGTCGACAACCTGCCGCCGGAGCTGCTGCGCGACTTCCTGCGGCTCGAGCGCGCGCGCAGCAGCGGGCTGCGCCGCGTCGCCATCGCGGTCGATGTGCGCAGCGCTGGCTCGCTGCCGCACCTGTTGCCGTTGATCGCGCAACTGCGTGGCGAAGGCGTTTCGGTGCAGCCGTTCTTCCTCGACGCCAGCACCGATGCGCTGGTGCGGCGCTTCTCGGAAACGCGGCGCCCGCACCCGCTGTCGCGCCATCCGCATCCCGGCAACGGCGAACAGACCGAGCGTGCGCTGATCGAAGCGATCGAGCTCGAACGCGAACTGCTCGCCGACCTGCGCGCCGTCTCGACCGTCGTCGACACCAGTCAGCTGCGTCCGGCGCAACTGCGCCTGTGGTTGCGCCAGACCGTGGCGGCCGCGGGCGGCGGGCTCACGCTGGTGTTCGAGTCGTTCGCGTTCAAGCACGGCGTGCCGCTCGACGCCGACTACGTGTTCGACTTGCGCGTGCTGCCGAACCCGCACTACATCCGCGAGCTGCGCCCGCTCAACGGCCGCGATGCCGAGGTGGCGGCCTACCTCGAGGCGCAGCCCGAGGTGCGCGAGATGCTGAGCCAGATCGAAACCTTCCTGGCGCGCTGGCTCGACGCCTTCGCCCACGACCAGCGCAGCTACCTCACGGTGGCGCTGGGCTGCACCGGCGGTCAACACCGCTCGGTCTACGCGGCCGAATGGCTGGCCACCCGCTTCCGCCCGCGTGCCACCAGCCTGGTGCGCCACCGCGAACAGGACGCGCGCGAGTGACTGCCGAAGTCCTGCAACCGCTGGCCTTGTTCCCGCTGCGCAGCGTGCTGTTTCCCGGTGCGCTGCTGCCGCTGAAGGTGTTCGAAGCGCGCTACCTCGACCTGGTGGGCAACTGCCTGCGTGCGAACCAGCCCTTCGGCGTGGTCTGCCTGCGCGAAGGCGGCGAGGTCGGCAGCGACGGCGTGCTGTTCGAGCGCCAGGGCGTGCTGGCGCGCATCGACGACGTCGATGCCGAGCAGGCCGGCATCCTGCGCCTGAACTGCACCGGCACGCAGCGTTTCCGGTTCGAAGGCCAGGCACGCCAAGCCGCCGACGGCCTGTGGCTGGCCGACGTGCAGACCCTGCCCGACGACCTGCCCGAGCCACCCGACGCGGCGTTCCTGCCGACGGTGCAGGCGCTGGGCAGCGCCATCAAGGCGCTGCGCGAGCAAGGCAACACGCCCTTCGCCGAACCGTACCGGTTGGGCGACGCCGGCTGGGTCGCCAACCGCTGGTGCGAGATCCTGCCGATTCCGCTGGCGGCCAAGCAGCGGCTGATGCTGCTGACCGAGCCGCAACTGCGGCTGCGACTGGTCGACGAATACCTGCGCAGCAAAGGCGTCGTCGCTGCCGGCCCGTGAAGCGGGGCGAAACGCTCAAGCGGGCTGCAGCAGCTTGCGCACCGGCGCCGGCAAGCCGAGTTTCAATGCAGTGTCGACGCTGAACCAGCGGCCCTCGGGCAACGACGCTTCCAGGCGTGCAAGTTGCGCCGGGGCAAGGGCCGCGGGCAGCACCAGCCGCCAGGGCGTGAGCGCCCAGTCGAAGTGGGTCAGGGCATGCGCGAGCGTCGGCAGCGCTTGCCCTTGGCCCGGCCAGTCGACGGCCAGCGCGCGCAGCGCATCGACCGCTTCGAATTCGGGCAGGCTCCAGAGCCCGGCCCAGACGCCCGTCGCCGGGCGCTGCACCAGCCAGACCTGTTCGCCGCCGGTTTCGTGGCGCACCAGCCAGAGCAGCGCATGGGCGCGCCGGCCGCGCGTGAGCTTGCGCGTCTTCACCGGGTAGTGTTCCGGGCGGCCTTCGGCCAGCGCGATGCAGTCGGCCTGCCACGGGCAGAGCAGGCAGGCCGGCTTGCGCGGCGTGCAGACCGTGGCGCCCAGGTCCATCAGGCCCTGGGTGTACCTCGCGATGTCGTGCAGGGGCAGCAACGCCTCGGCCTGCACCCACAACGCGCGCTCGTGGGCCGCGATGGAGAGGTCGTTGGCTTGACCGAGCACGCGGGTCAGCACCCGCTTGACGTTGCCGTCGAGGATGGCCACCCGCTCGCCGAAGCAGAAGGCGGCGATCGCCGCCGCGGTCGAACGGCCGATGCCGGGCAACCGCACCAGTTCAGCCGCACTGCGCGGAAAGCGACCGGCATGCTCGGCCACCAGCACCTGCGCGCAATGGTGCAGGTTGCGTGCGCGACGGTAGTAACCCAGGCCGCTCCAGGCCGCGAGCACGTCGTCCAGCGGCGCGGCGGCGAGCCGGGCGATGTCCGGAAACCGTGCGACGAAGGGCTCGAAGTAGGTCAGCACTGTGCTCACCTGGGTCTGCTGCAGCATCACCTCGGACAGCCAGACGCGGTACGGATCGCGGCCCTGCCAGGGCAGCGCATGCCGCCCGTGCGCGCGTTGCCAGGCGATCAGGCGCGTAGCCAAGCCCGGGTCGCCCTCCGGCACCGGCCGCGCGGGCCGGCGCGATCGCGCCGAAGCGCTCACCGGGCGGCGGTGCGCGGCGCGACGAGTGCCAGGTTCGGCGGCACGGCGCGCTGGGGCGGCGGCGCGGCGGGGCCGTCGGTCGACGCGCCGCTGTCCGACGCCGCGGCTCCGGCCAGCGCGCCGGTGAGACCACGGATGCGCGTGAGCAGGTGCTGCCAGCGTGCGTCCTGCGATTCCAGGTCGCCGATGCGGTGGTCCAGATCGCCGGCAGCGGCCTGGATGCGCTCGAGGCCATCGCGCCGGCGCTTGAAGCCGCGGCGCCTTTCGCGCAGCTGTGAATCGACCTGGTTCGACGCCGCCTTGTGCCACAGCTCGACCTCGCCGCTGGCGTTCTCGAACGCCATGCGCAGCTTGGACACCAGCATGCGCCGAAACTGCTCCATGAAGCGCGGCTCGGCCAGGCGCAGTGCCTGCGACAGGCCGAGGTACTGGACATAGCTGCGCTCGATCTGTTCGAGCTCGCGATCGCAGCGCTCGAGCGTGGGCAGCTTGGTCAAAGTGAGCGCGAATCCGTAATCACTGTTGAGCTGGCGGAACGTGGCCTGCAGCATGTCGCTGGTTTCCTGTCCGCGGGCGCGCGCCTGACGCAGCCGTTCGCGCAAGCGGGCGCACAGGCCGATGAAGGCCTTCTTGGCGCCGAGGTTGAAGAGGGTCGCCTCGACCTCGCGCTGCATGCGCACCACCTCGTCACGCAGGCCGTCGCTCGACAGGCCGACCAGCAGCTCGCGCAGCATGCGCGCATGCACCACGCGCAGCGCGGCCAGGCGCTCGGTGCAACGCTCGAACTCCTGGGCTTCGCGGTCCACACGCTCGATCATCAGGGTGACCTTGCCGGTGTTCTTGCCGCGCAGCCCGCGCAACTCGAGCATCTGCTCGGCGATCAGCCGGCGCTGGTCGCCCAGGCGCCGCACGGCCTGCAGCTCGACGGTCTGCGCGGTCTCGGCCACCAGGCGCTCGATGACCTCGCGGCGTCGGGGCAGCAACTGGGTGGCCAGCGCCTCTTCCAGCGCGGGCAGGCGGCTGGCCGCCAGCGCGCCGGGGTCGCCGTCGATGCGGCCGGCCAGCGCCTGGCGCGCCGACAGCGGGAAGACGCGCTCGCGCGGCACGTCCAGCGTGGCGGCGGTGTTGCGGCACTGCTGCTCGATCTGCCCGTCGACCACCTCGGCGCTCAGCAGCGGGTCGGCCAGGGTGTCGATCTTGTTCAGCACGACGAAACGCGTCATCGACTGGCCGCCGAGCTGGTCACGCCAGACGGCGAGGTCGGATTTCGTGACGCCGGTGTCCGCGCCCAGGATGAACACCACCGCGTGGGCCGCGGGCAGCAAGGACAGCGTGAGTTCGGGCTCGGCACCGATCGCGTTCAAGCCAGGGGTGTCGAGCACCACCAGGCCGCGCTTGAGCAGCGGGTGCGGGTAGTTGATGGCCGCATGGCGCCAGGCCGGCACCTCGACCAGACCCTCGGCCAGCCGCGGCGGGTTGTCTTCGGGGGCGTCGTCGTGCCAGAAGCCGAGTGCGCGCGCGGTCTCGACGCTGACGGCCTTGGTGCGCATCACCTCGCCGAGTGCTTCGGCCAGTCGGTCGGGGGCGTCGGCCTCCAGGCGGATGCGCGTCCACAGCTCGGGCTGGCCGCGCAGTTCGGCCAGCGAGCGCGATTCCAGCCGCGTCTCGATTGGCAGCAGCGCCAGCAACGGCGTGGCGGCAGCGTCGCAGCCCAACTCCACCGGGCACATCGTGGTGCGCCCGGGCGTGGCGGGGAGCACGCGGCGGCCGGTGTCGGCAAAGAAAATCGCGTTGATCAGCTCGGACTTGCCGCGCGAAAACTCGGCCACGAAGGCCACGCAAAGCCGGTCGGAGGCCAGCCGCTCGCGCAGGCCGGCCAGGTGGGCCTGAGGCACCTCGTCGAGCAGCGCATGGTCCTTCAGGAAACGCGCCAGTTCGTCGGTCTGGCGATCGAGCCCCAGCCGCCATGCGGCCAGGGCGTCGAGTTGACCGGCGAGACTGAGTTCCATGCGGGCGGCTGCAGCGAAAAGCGTGGAGCGTGGGGGTGCCAAAGGGAGGTGCTGCGTCATCCTAGCGCAGCCCCCTGCGCTGCGCGGGGCGCGATACAACTCTTGACAGCGCCTGCACGCAGGCCGTGCAGCAAGTCGCGGAAAGCGTTGCGTTCAGCGCTTCTGGCAGCCCGGGCAGAAGAACGTCGAACGCTGCCCTTGCACGATGCGGCGGACCGTGCCGGTGCAGCGCGTGCACGCCAGGCCGGCGCGGCCGTAGACGCGCGCGACGCTCTGGTACGCACCGGCAGCGCCATGCGCATCGCGGAAATCGCGCAGCGTGGAACCGCCGGCCTCCAATGCGCGCGACAAGGTGGCGCGCAGGGCCGCCAGCAGGCGCTCGCTGCGCGGACGCGACAGCCGGTCGCAGCGGGTGCGCGGATCGATCGCGGCTTCGAACAGGGCTTCGCAGGCGTAGATGTTGCCCGCGCCGACCACGATGTCGCCGGCCAGCAACGCCGTCTTGACCGCCGTCCGGCGCGCACGCAGGGCCGCATGGAAGTGCGCCGGCGTCAGCGCCGCGTCGAACGGCTCGGCGCCCAGCCGCGCCAGCAGCGTCGAGGCGGGTGCGGCGTCGAGGCCCGGCGACCACACCACCGCGCCGAAGCGGCGCGGGTCGGTCAGGCGCAGCAACCCCTGCGTGGTCTGCAGGTCGAAGTGGTCGTGGCGGCCGGCGGGTGGGGCCGTATCGCCCTGCGTGAAGGCCAGCGAGCCCGACATGCCCAGGTGCAACAACAGTCCGCCGCCGGGGTGTTGCGACGACGCCGAAGCGTCGGACAACGGCAGCCACAGGTACTTGCCGCGTCGGGTGACCAGGCCGGCGCACCGGCCAACCAGGCTCTCCGGGGCGCAGCCCAGCGGCCAGCGCAGCGGCGCGCCGAGCCGCAGCGACACCACGCGCGCACCGACGATGCGGTCGGCGAAGCTGCGGCGCGTGACTTCCACCTCGGGCAATTCGGGCATGCACGATGATAGGAGCGGCCGACGGAACGCCACGCCGCGCAGCGACTCCGACGGACTTCTAGAATGGTCCGAACCGCCGAGGAGGCCGATGCCGTTTCCTGCTCCACCCCGTCGCGCCTTCCGTCGGCGATCGCCCCGCCTCGTCGCCCTGCTTGCGGCGTTGGGCACCGCGCTGGCGTCGGCCCAAGGCGTGCCCCCCGGGAGCCCGGCCGCGGCGGCGGCGCCGGCGTCCAAGACCAGCCCGCCCTCCGAACGGTCGGCGCTCGATGCGGCGCTGTTCTACCAGTTGCTGATCGGTGAGCTGGAGTTGAGCGGCGGGCAACCCGGCAACGCGTACGCTGTGCTGCTCGACGCCGCGCGTCGCACGCGCGAGGAGGCGCTGTTCAAACGCAGCGTCGACGTCGCGCTGCAGGCGCGCGCGGGCGAGCAGGCCCTGGCGGCGGCGCGCGCCTGGCGACAGACCTTGCCGCAGTCGCTCGACGCCCTGCGCTACGAGTTGCAGCTGTTGACGGCCTTGAACCGCAGCGCCGAAGCCGCCGAGCCGCTCAAGCTGTTGCTGGCGCGAACGCCCGAGGCCGAGCGCGGCGCACTGATTGCAACCCTGCCG
>JAABTC010000020.1 GCA_011390055.1 Burkholderiales bacterium
GGGCCGCTCTCGACCTCGACCAGCATGCCCAGGCGCAGGTCATCGCGGCTGCGCACAAGGCCGTCGCGATCGTCGATGCTGGCGGTGGCATCGTCGAAGCGCACGCCCGCAACGATCACCGAACCGAAGCCGCTGATCGGCCCCTGGACGTAGGCGCCGGTCCCGGTACCACCGGTTTCGACGCCGCCGCCGCAGGCCGCCAGCCCGAGGGTCAGGATGACGCGGGAAAGCCAGTTTCGCAGCCTGGGGGAGAAGATGGGTTCGTGACGTGTCATGGCGTTTTCTTTCGTGATCGTGAACGTGCCGGCGGCGGGCTGTCAGGCGGTGCTTGGGCTGGGTGGGTGTCGAACCCGTAGAGGCCCACACGCAAGCGGTGCGGCCGGGCCGCGTCCGGCGCCGCCGTGTCGGCTTCGATCAGTTGTTCGAGCAAGGGCACCATGGCCTCGGTCAATTGCCGCCAATGTTCGAGCAGCAGCGGCTTGACTTGCGCCAGCGAGGCAGCGCTCAGACCGTCCGCTGCAATCGCCTGTTCGAAGTGGGTCGGTTGCCGGCCGAGCACGTTGTCGACCGCGGCCTGCAGGTGATCGCCGACGTTGACGCCGAGGTAGCCGAGCATCTTCGGGGCATCGCCCTTGGGCATGAACAGATCTTCAGTCAGCCGCACGACATCGCGCTCGGCGTCCAGCGTGGCCAGCTTCAGCCGCAGCAATTCTTCGAGCAAGGCGCGTGGATGCACGTCGCGTGTGACTTCCTGGGCGAGCGATTCGAAACTTGGCGTCGGCCCGGTGCGCGGCAACGGCCGCGGCTTGCCAGCCCGCGTGCGGTAGCGCCGGTCGGCGCGCCAGTGAGCGAACACGGTGGCCGCCGGGGAGCGTGCCGGTGCTGCGCGCTGCGGCGAATCGGCCTGTTCGAGCAGGCGGTTGACCTCACGCCGGTGCAGGCCGGTCGCGGCGCTGATGCGACTGGCGCGGCGGTGCTCGGGCAGATCGGGGTGCGCCGCGTGCGCCATCGAGACGAACGCGGCGCGCAAGGTTTCGTCCACCACGGCGTACGGAACACCGCGCGCCACCGCCAACTGGGCCAGCGGCCACAGCAGGCGCTCGAGCGCCTGCTGCAGGGCCTGGTCCTCGACGGGCGGCGGGGCCGGTGGGCTCATGAAGGCATGTTAGTGGGGCCTCAACCCTCGAACTCGATCACCGCGGCGATCAGGGTTCTGCGGTCGGCCGACCAGACGCCTTTGACTTCGAGCTGCTTGCCGTTGGCCAGGCCCGCCGCCGCGCCGTCCTTCCACTCGAGCACCTGGCTGTAATCGACCTTGATCTCGCGCAGCATGAAGGTCTTGGTAACGGTATCCAGCGCGCTGGCGCTGCCGTGCAGCTCGACGCGGCGCAGGTCGTCGTCGCGTTCGTTGCGCACGCTCACACGGTTGGCGATGATCTTGCCCGCGCTGGCCGTGCCTCGCACCTCGACCAATGCGCCCAGCACCAGCGCCGCGGCGTTGGGTTCGATGCTCGCACTGCTGGCGTCGACGGCGATGCCCTGAACCTCGAACTGCTGGGCCGACGTGAAGGCGGTGACCAGACCCCGAAGACGCGCATCGCCGACGTCGTCGACCCGGCGCACTCCGCTGCGCACCGAGGTCGCAACCCACTGGTTGTTCACCTTCGCGGGCTGGAGCCGCACGCGCACCCGCTGCCCGTCGGTCAGCGCCGGCAGATCGGCTGCGGCAACGCCAGCGTGGTTGATCACGGCGTCGCCGATGCGAAAGGTCTGGGCCGCAGCATCCAGGCCGGCGATGCGACCGCGAAGGCGGAACACGCTGGCGTTGTCTTCACGCTCGATGCGGGTGGCGACGTAGCGGCCACTGGCGCCGTCGAACTGGGCGTGGATCTCGAGCACCTGGCCGACCGCCAGGGCGCCGAAGCCCGCCAGCCCCTCTTCGAAGACGGTCGTGGTCTTCACCTCGACCGTTTGGTCGAGCATGCGCAACGTCGAGCTTGCGGGATCCAGCGCGGTGACCGCACCGACGAGTTCGCTGCCGAAGCGGATGACGCCGGCCAGCGCGCGCGCGGTGCTGTCGTCGATGGCGCCGGCCTGCACTTCGACCATCATGCCCAGCTTCAGCTCGCGCGCCGTGCGCACGCTGCCATCGTCATCGTTCTCGACGCGCGCGCTGCTGTCGTCGAAGCGAACGCCGTTGACGATGACCGAGCCCAGGCCGGTGATCGGCCCGGTGGCAAAACTCTGCGGCCCCGCCGTGCCGGGCGCCGCTGGGGTGTCGGCGCCGCCGCCGCCGCAGGCGACGAGCCCGAAGGCCAGCGTCGCAGCGCAGACGGGCCGCCAGGGGCTCCAGCGCGAAGTTCGTGTCGTTGCATGCATGTTTGGCTCCTGTGGCGCGCTCGGGTGAGCGGGCGAGTTCCAGCCGAAATTCAGGCTGTGCTCGAAGTATAAATGTGCAAATCTTCCATTTGCAAGCGACATTTGCCACGTCCAGGCTGTCAGCACACGTGCTCGACCGAGAATTCCCGGCCATGCCCAACCCTGCACCGCCCCGCCGCTGGATCGCCCACCTCGACATGGACGCGTTCTATGCCTCGGTGGAGCTGCTGCGTTACCCGGAGCTGGCCGGGCTGCCGGTGGTGGTGGGTGGGGGGCGGCGCCATCAGCCTGTGCTGCAAGCCGACGGCACGCGCCGGTTTGCCAGGCTGGCGGGCTACACCGGCCGCGGCGTCGCCACCACCGCCACCTACGCCGCGCGCGACGTCGGCGTGCACTCGGGCATGGGGCTGATGAAAGCCGCGCTGCGGGCGCCCGATGCGGTGCTGCTGCCGGTCGACTTCGAGCAGTACCGCGCCTACTCGCGGCGCTTCAAGGAAGCGGTGGCGGAAGTGGCGCCGCTGATCGAGGATCGCGGCATCGACGAGATCTACATCGAACTCGGTGGCCTGCCGGGCGCGCAGGACAGCGTGGGGCACGACCCGCACGGCGGCGTGCGCGCCATCGCGCAGGAGATCCGCAACAACGTGCGCCGCCTGACGGGGCTGACCTGTTCGATGGGCGTGACGCCGAACAAGCTGCTGTCGAAGATTGCCAGCGAACTCGACAAGCCCGACGGCCTGACGCTGCTGACCCTGGCCGACATCCCAACCCACATCTGGCCGCTGCCGGTGCGGCGCATCAACGGCATCGGACCCAAGGCGGGCGTCAAGCTCGCCGGCTTCGGCATCCGGACCATCGGCGAGCTCGCTGCGTACGATCGCAGCACGCTGGTCGCCAGGTTCGGCGCCGCGTACGGTCGCTGGCTGCACGACGCGGCGCAGGGCCAAGACGACCGGCCGCTGTCGACGCACAGCGAGCCGGTGTCGATGAGCCGCGAGACCACCTTCGAACGCGACCTGCATGCGGTGCGCGACCGGGCCGAGCTCGGCGCCGTGCTCGATACCCTGGTGCAACAGCTCGCGCGCGACCTGCACCGCAAGGGCTATGCCGGCAAGACGGTGGGCATCAAGCTGCGCTTCGAGGACTTCAAGACCGTGACCCGCGACCTGACGCTGCCCCAGGCCACCGCCGAGGCGGCCGACATCCGCCAGGCCGCCGGACAGTGCCTCAAACGCGTCGACCTGTCGCGGCGCCTGCGCCTGCTCGGGGTGCGCATGGCGGCCCTGCGGCACGCCGGGCGCTAGGATGCAGCCCCAGGAGGGGTCCCATGTCCGTCATCACCAACATCGAAGACTTGCGCGTGCTCGCCGAGCGCCGCGTGCCGCGCATGTTCTACGACTATGCCGACTCGGGCTCGTGGACCGAAGGCACCTACCGCGCCAACGAAGCCGATTTCCAAAAGATCCTGCTGCGCCAGCGCGTGGCGGTCGACATGGCCAACCGCAGCACCGCCACGACGATGGCCGGCCAGGCCGTGAAGATGCCGGTGGCGCTGGCGCCCGTGGGCCTGACCGGCATGCAGCACGCCGACGGCGAAATCCATGCCGCGCGCGCAGCCGAGAAGTTTGGCGTGCCCTTCACGCTGAGCACGATGAGCATCTGCTCGATCGAAGACATCCGCGCGAACACGCAGGCGCCCTTCTGGTTCCAGCTCTACTGGATGAAGGACCGCGACTTCATGGACCGGCTGATGGACCGCGCCAAGGCTGCAGGTTGTTCGGCGCTGGTGCTCACGCTCGACCTGCAGGTGATCGGGCAGCGCCACAAGGACTTGAAGAACGGCCTGACGGCGCCGCCCAAGCCGACGCTGGCCAACATGATCAACTTGTTGACCAAGCCGCGCTGGTGTCTGGGCATGGCGGGCACGAAGCGCCGCACCTTCGGCAACCTGGTGGGGCATGCCAAGGGCGTCAGCGACATGTCCTCGCTCGGCGCCTGGACGCGCGAGCAGTTCGATCCGCAGCTGAACTGGGACAACGTCGAGTGGATCAGGAAGCGCTGGGGCGGCAAGTTCATCCTGAAAGGCATCATGGACGCCGAAGACGCACGGCGTGCCGCCGACAGCGGCGCCGACGCGATGGTCGTCAGCAACCACGGTGGCCGTCAGCTCGACGGCGCGCCGAGCTCCATCGCCGCGCTGCCCGAGATCGTCGACGCGGTCGGCTCACGCATCGAGGTGTGGATGGACGGCGGCATCCGTTCGGGCCAGGACGTGCTCAAGGCCTGGGCGCTGGGTGCGCGCGGCACGATGATCGGGCGCGCCTATGCCTACGGCCTGGGCGCGATGGGCGAAGCCGGCGTGACCGCCGCGCTCGAGATCATCCACAAGGAACTCGACGTGACGATGGCCTTCTGCGGCCACACGAAACTGACCGACGTCGACCGGCGCATCCTGCTGCAGTCGCGCTGAGCCGGGCGCGCGATCAGCTCGCGCTGGCCGTCTCGTTCTTGCTGGCGCCGCGGACGTTCATCACCGCCAGCACGACCTGCAGCACGATCAGCGCATAGGCTTCGTCGCCCCAGCCCCAGGCGATCCACAACGCGTTGCTGAGCAGGAAGATCCAGAAGCCGACCTTGCGCCGGCGTTTGGATTGCGAAGCCACCAACCATGAGGCCGCGATCGTCACGAGCATCGCCGGCCACTGGAGGCTATCGAGAAGGTCCATGCGGCGGTGGGGCAAGTCCAATGCCTGCGGGGGCGTTGACGGGCATTGCAAAGCAGCGCCAGGCGCCGCTGTGTAACGCGGGGCAACTCTGCCTCCCCGGCCCTAGGGTGATGTCCTCAAACGCCACGTCGGGCTTTGCAGATATATTCCCCGCTTTTGCGGCATCTGTCGCATCGCATGCCCAACGGGGGCGTTGCTGCCCCGTCGGCCCACAAGGCCTTGGCTTGACAACAACAGCGTCCACAGAATGCGGCGTCTGGAGGACAGGTTTTGAATTACGCGGAGCAACAGCGCAACCCTCGCAAGAGTGCGATCGGGTTCGGCATCGTGGTCGTGCTGCACATCCTGCTCGGATGGGCCTTGCTGAACGGTCTGGCGCGCACCGTGGTCGAGGTCATCAAGGGCCCGATCGAAACGAAGATCATCGAAGAGACCAAGCCGCCCCCGCCGCCGCCCGAGAACCTGCCCCCGCCGCCGAAATTCGCGCCGCCGCCGCCGAGTTTCGTGCCGCCACCCGAAGTCGTGATCACTCCGCCGCCCACACCGGCGCCGGCGATCACCACCACCGCAATCGTGCCGCCACCGGCCCCGCCAGTGGTGATTGCGCCGGTGGCGCCCGCGGCGCCCGCTCCGCCGGCCCCCGTCGCCGCGCCCCCCGCTCCACCGCGCGTGGCGGCACGCCCGGCCATCGGCAACGTGCAGGCCTGTGCGCCGGGCGCTGACGATTACCCGGCCGCAGCCATCAAGGAAGAAGCCACCGGCACCACCAAGGTGCGCTTCACCGTCGACGCCTCGGGGAAACTGGCGGGCTCCGAGGTCGTGCGTTCGGCAGGCGCTTCGCGTGCCCACAAGGCACTCGACCGGGTGGCGGTGCAAAAACTCAGCGAATGCAGGTTCACCCCCGGCCTGGACGAAAACGGCCGTGCGGTGGGGGGCTCGTTCGAGGTCGAATACGTCTGGAAGCTGGCCGGTTGACGGCCTGCGGACAGTGTTTTTTTGTTGTTTGGTATCCGCGCGGCTTTGGCCATCACGCGCGTTCGTTCTCTGGAGAAAACATGTCATTGATCCGTCTCGTTCGCGCGCCCTTCGTTGCCGCGTTGTTCGCCCTGGCCAGCGTGGCCACCACACTGCCCACGGCCGCTTTGGCGCAGGCCTCGGCGCCCGCCGCCGAGGCCTCGGCACCGGCACCGGCGGCGGCGCCCGCGCCGGTCGCGGTCGACGCGCCCGTCAATGCGGTGTCCAAGGAATCGGTGGCCAACCCCTACGGCCTGGAGGCGCTCTGGCGCGATGGCGACATCATCTCGCGCAGCACGCTGATCATCATGGTGATCATGTCGATGGGCAGCTGGTACATCATCTTCACCAAGCTGTTCGAGCAGAGCAAGCTGATGAAGAGCGCCAACCAGGTCGGCGCCGGCTTCTGGTCGGCCGGGTCGATCAAGAAGGGTGCCGACGCGCTCGACGAGCGCAGTGCATTCCGCTTCATCGCCGAAAGCGGCTTGAAGGCCAGCGAGCACCATGAAGGCACGCTGGTGGATTCGATCGACAAGCACACCTGGATCGGCATGAGCATGCAGCGGGCGGTCGAGAACATCAACAGCCGCCTGCAGGACGGCCTGGCCTTCCTGGCCACGGTCGGTTCGACGGCGCCTTTCGTCGGCCTGTTCGGCACCGTCTGGGGCATCCTGCACGCGCTCACCAGCATCGGCACCTCGGGCCAGGCCTCGATCGACAAGGTGGCCGGCCCGGTCGGTGAAGCCCTGATCATGACGGCCATCGGCCTGGCTGTGGCGGTGCCGGCGGTGATGGGCTACAACTGGCTGATCCGCCGCAACAAGAGCGTGATGGAGCGCGTGCGCGCCTTCTCGGGCGACGTGCACAACGTGCTGCTTGCCGGCAAGCGCTGAGGCTGAACCGCCATGTCGATGAATGTGGCGTCGGAAGACGGCGACGACGAGGAGATGAACTCCGCCATCAACACCACGCCGCTGGTCGACGTGATGCTGGTGCTGCTGATCATCTTCATGATCACGATCCCGG
The DNA here is from genome assembly GCA_011390055.1 of Burkholderiales bacterium. GTDB lineage: Bacteria > Pseudomonadota > Gammaproteobacteria > Burkholderiales > Burkholderiaceae_C > CADEEN01. The sequence goes on from JAABTC010000020.1 coordinate 7,146, forward strand.
TGGTGACGCAGAGCATCAAGCTCGAGTTGCCCAAGGAGCGCAACGTGCCGACCCAGACCAAACCGGAGAACATCGTGATCGCGGTCAACCGCGATGGCGAAGTGCACTGGGGTATGGAGCGGCTGCCCGACATCGAAACCCTGGTCACCCGCCTGAAGACGGTGTCGGTCAAGGAGCCGCAGCCGGAGGTGCACATCCGTGGCGACAGCGAAGTGAAGTACGAGTCGGTCGGTCGGGTGGTCGTGGCCTGCCAGCGTGCAGGCATCCTGAAGGTCGGTTTCATCACCGAGCCGCCGCCCGGCGGCATCACGCGCTAGGAGCACGAGCATGTCGATGCAAGTAGGGTCCAGCGGCGGCGAAGACGCGCCGGTGATGGAGATGAACATGACGCCGCTGATCGACGTCATGCTGGTGCTGCTGATCCTGTTCATCATCACGATCCCGATCCAGACGCACGCGGTCAAGATGAACATGCCGATCCCGAGCAACGCCCAGCCGAAGGAGCCGCGGCCGCCGATCCGCATCGACGTCGACTTCGACGGCACGATCGGCTGGAACGGTGTGGCGGTCACGACGTCGGAACTGCAGGCCAACCTGGCCGAAGTGGCGCGCGAAGCCGACCAGCAGGAGGTGCATCTGCGCCCGAACAAGCTCGTGACGTACAAGCATGTCGCGCTGGTCATGGCCAGCGCGCAGCGCCTGGGCGTCACCAAGATCGGCCTGGTCGGCAACGAACAGTTCATGAACTGAAACCGGCGTCAACGCCCGCCGCACGGGGACCGTTGCCGGGGAAGCCGGCGGGTCCCCGTTCTGCATTCACGAGAGCCTCCCATGAAAACCATCCGCGTCCTCACCGCCACCTTGATCGCCGCAGGCCTGGTCGGCGCCGCCACGGCGCAGTCGATCCGCCCCGAGGTGGGTCGTCCGTTGCAGCAGGCCAGCGAGCTGTTGAAGGCGGGCAAGGCGCGCGAAGCCCTGGCCAAGGCCCGCGAAGCCGACCGCGTGAGCGGCAAGAATGCGTCCGAGCAGTTGATGGTCGACCGCATGACGGGTGCCGCGGCGCAGCGCGCGGGCGACAACGCCGCGGCCATTGCCGCCTTCGAATCGGTGATGGGCTCCGGCCGCTTGTCGGGCGGCGAGCAGGCGCAGATCGCCGAGTCGATCGCCTACGCCTACTCGCAGCAGAAGAACTGGCCCAAGACGACCGAGTGGGCCAACCGCGCCAAGGCAGCCGGCGGCAATTCAGCGTCACTGAACCAGTTGATCGCGTTCGTGCAATCGCAGAGCGGCGACTACGCGACGATCCTCCGCGACGCCCAGGCTGCGGTTGCGCGCGACGAGCAGGCTGGCCGCCGCCCCGGCGAAGATGACCTGTTGCGCCTGGCCGATGCGGCCAAGCGGCAGAACAACAATGCCGCGTACTCGGCTGCGCTCGAGAAGCTGGTGCTCCACTACCCGAAGAAAGACTACTGGAGTGCCCATCTGGCGGGGCTGCAGCGCAAGCCGGGGTTTGCCAGCCGCCTCAGCCTGGACGTGATGCGGCTGCGCCTGGCCAACGGCCTGATCACCAAGACCGACGACTTCATGGAGATGGCCCAGCTGGCGCTGCAGGCGGGCGTGCCGGTCGAGGCGAAATCGATCGTCGACAAGGGCTACGCGGCAGGCGCGCTGGGCACGGGCGAGCAGGCTGCGCGCCACCAACGCCTGCGCGAGCTGGTGCTCAAGCAGCAGGCCGAATCCGCCACCGCGATCGACAAGGAAGCGGTCGAGGCCGCCGCGATGAAGGACGGCAACGACCTCGTCAAGGTCGGCACCGTCTATGCCTCGATGGGCCAGTACGACAAGGCCGTCGAGCTGATCGAAAAGGGCATCGCCAAAGGCGGCTTGAAGCGGCCCGACGATGCCCGGTTGCGCCTCGGACTGGCGCTGGCGAACGCGCCGAAGACGCGCACGCGGGGCTTGCAGGTGCTGCGCCAGGTGGGCGGCAGCGACGGCACCGCGGACGTGGCCAAGCTTTACGCAGTGGCCGTGCAGCAGCAGGCCTGAGAGTCCGCGGCGCAAGCTCGGCGGGATGAACGACACCCTGCGCTTCGGGCTGGCCGGCCGCGTCGTCGTCGTCACGGGCGCGGCGCAAGGCATCGGCCAGGCTTGCGTGCAACGGCTGGCGGCCGAAGGCGCCCGCCTTGCGCTGTGGGACGTCGACGATGCAGCCGCGAGCGCCTCCGCCGCTGCGCTCGCCTCCCGGGGCGTCGACGCCCTCGCGTTGCACTGCAACGTGGCCCGCAAGGCTGACGTCGATGCGGCCCTGGCCGCGACCGTGCAGCGCTTCGGCCGTGTCGACGGCCTGGTCAACAACGCCGGCATCTTCAAGGCGGCGCCGTTCCTGGACATCACCGAGGCCGATTGGGACGCCGTGATCGAGGTCAACCTCAAAGGCCAGTTCCTCGTCGGCCAGGCGGTGGCGCGACAGATGGTCGCTCAAGGGTCGAGCGAAGCAGGCGGCGCGATCGTCAACATGAGTTCGGTCAATGCGCGCCTGGCGATCGCCAGCATCGCCAGCTACAACGCCAGCAAGGGCGGCATCGACCAGCTGACGCGCGTGATGGCACTGGCCCTGGCCGAGCATGGCATCCGCGTCAACGGCGTCGCGCCGGGAACCATCGCCACCGAGCTGGCGGCCAAGGCGGTCCTGACCAGCGACGAGGCCAAGGCACGCATCATGAGCCGCACACCGATGAAGCGGCTCGGACAGCCCGAGGAGATCGCAGACGTCGTGGCCTTCCTGCTCAGCGCTGCAGCGAGCTACATGACCGGCGAGACTGTGCTGGTCGATGGTGGTCGGCTGACGTTGAACTACACGGTTTGAGCCTGGAGGCTTTCGCGGTCAGCACCGGCGTCGTGGCCCTCGGCGAGATCGGCGACAAGACGCAACTGCTGGCGCTGCTGCTGGCCGCGCGCTATCGCGCGCCGCGGCCGATCATGGCCGGCATCCTGGTCGCGACCCTGGCCAACCACGCCCTCGCCGCCGCCCTCGGCACCTGGTTGACGCGACTGGTCGACCCGCAATGGCTGCGCTGGGGCCTGGGCTTGTCGTTCCTCGCAGTGGCGGCGTGGATGCTGGTGCCCGACAAGGCCGACGACCTCGACACCGGTGCGCCGCGTTCGCGCCTGGGTGTCTTCGGCATCACCGTGATCGCCTTCTTCCTGGCCGAGATGGGCGACAAGACGCAGATCGCCACGGTGATGCTGGCCGCACGCTACGAAGCCCTGCTCACGGTCACCGCCGGCACCACGCTGGGCATGATGATCGCCAACGTGCCGGCCGTGCTGCTCGGCGAGCGCGCGGTGCGCTTCGTGCCGATCGCCTGGGTGCACCGCATCGCGGCAGGGGTGTTCGCCGCGATCGGCATCGCGGTGCTGGCAGGCGTCGGTGGCTGAGCCCGTTCTGCCGCAAAATGGGGCGATGAAATACCTCCACACCATGGTCCGCGTCACCGACATCGAGGCCTCGCTGCGCTTCTACCGCGACGCGCTCGGCCTCGAAGTGCTCTCTCGCCGTGACAACGAAGCCGGTCGCTACACGCTGGTCTTCCTCGCTGCCCCGGGCGATACCGCGGCGCAGGTCGAGCTGACCCACAACTGGCCCGGCGAGGGCGACGCCGAGGTCTACAACGGTGGCCGCAACTTCGGCCATCTGGCCTATGCCGTGGACGACATCCATGCAGCCTGCCAGCGCCTGCAGGACCACGGTGTGACGATCAACCGCCCGCCGCGCGACGGCCGCATGGCCTTCGTGCGCTCACCCGACAACATCTCGATCGAGCTGCTGCAGGCGGGCGCGGCGCTGGCGCCCGCAGAGCCCTGGAAGTCGATGCCGAATGTCGGCGCCTGGTGACCGGTGTACCTGCCGCGCCACTTCGAGCAGAACGATCGCCAAGCGCTCATCGCGTTGATGCGCGATCGACCGCTGGCCACGCTGATCCTCGCGGCGCCCGACGGCCCGACGGCCGACTTGATTCCGCTGGAGTACAGCCCCGACGAGGGCGAGCAAGGCACGCTGCGCGGCCATGTGGCCCGCGCCAACCCGCTGTGGCAGCACGCTGGCTCGGTGGCGCTGGCCGTTTTCCACGGGCCCGACGCCTACATTTCTCCGGGCTGGTACGCCAGCAAGCGTGAGCATGGCAAGGTCGTGCCGACCTGGAACTACACGATGGTGCAGGCCCGAGGGCGCTTGCGCGTGGTCGAGCAGGCGCCCTGGCTGCACGCACTGGTCGAACGCCTGACCCGACATCACGAAGCAGCGCAGCGCGCACCTTGGCACGTCGGCGACGCGCCGGCCGATTTCGTGGCCCAGATGCTCGGGGCCATCGTCGGCATCGAGATTCCAATCGACACCTTGCTCGGCAAATGGAAGGTGAGCCAGAACCGCAGCGCGGCCGACCGACAGGGCGTCGCCGAAGGACTCGGCCAGGGCGAGCTGGCCGCGCAGGTGCAGACGCACGGCCGCTGAACGCGGTGCACGGCGCGGCCGCGAGCCCCAGGCTCAGCCCACGCGTGCGCGCAAGCTTGCCGTGGCGCGGGCCAGCGCGGTGATGGCGGCCCAGTCGCCCCGTGCCACGGCGTCGGCGGGCGTCAGCCACGAGCCGCCGCAGACCTTCACGTTCGGCAGTGCAAGGTAGCTCGCTGCGCTCGCGGCGTCGATGCCGCCGGTGGGGCAGAACGCGATGTCGGGGAACGGGCCGGCCAGGGCCTTCAACAGCGCCACGCCGCCCGCCGCGCCGGCCGGGAAGAACTTGAGAAAGCCGAAGCCGTCGGCGGCAGCCAGCATCACTTCGCTGGCAGTGGCCACGCCGGGCAGCAGCGGCAGCGCGGCCTCCAGGCAGGCACGGCCCATCGCCTCGGTGTAACCCGGGCTGACGCCGAAGACGCAGCCGGCATCCTTGGCGCGGCGCACATCGCTGGCGCTGCGCAGCGTGCCGGCACCGACCAGGGCCTCGGGCACGTCGCGCGCGATGGCTTCGATGCAGGCCAACGCCACGGGGGTGCGCAAGGTCACCTCCAGCACCCGCACGCCGCCCGCGACCAGCGCGCGCGCCAGCGGCACCGCGTCCGCCACGCGCTGCAACACGATCACGGGAATGACCGGGCCGTGTTCGGCGAGTTCGAGGGTCGAGGTCAAAGCCATGTGCACGCGCCCTCCTCGGCGCTGGTGACGTTCTTGCGCAGCCCACCGAACAGTTCCCGACCGAGTCCGTGCGCATTCGAGGTCGACTGCGCCGCATCGATGTCCGCCGGCGCACGCGCGGCCCAAACCGCGGCATCGACGAGGGCCTCGAGCGTGCCCGCGACCGCATCCAGGCGCACGCGATCACCCGTTTGGAGTTTGCCGAGCGGACCGCCGCCAAGTGCCTCGGGGCTGACGTGGATGGCCGCGGGCACTTTGCCCGAAGCGCCGCTCATCCGGCCGTCGGTGACCAGCGCCACGCGGAAGCCGCGGTTCTGCAACACGGCCAGCGGCGGCGTGAGCTTGTGCAGCTCGGGCATGCCGTTGGCCCGTGGCCCCTGGAAGCGCACCACGGCGACGAAATCGCGCTCCAGTTCGCCCG
>JAABTC010000204.1 GCA_011390055.1 Burkholderiales bacterium
GGGTCTGCGGGTCAACCGCTCGGCTCACGTAAATCAGGCGTATCAGCATGGTCCCGAGATCCTCGAAGTGTTGTGCCTGGCCGGGCCCTGGGAGTATTGCTGAAGCTGGCGATGTAGTTGACGGATACGCTGCGCGTCCACCGGGCGCGATGGACGACCGGCAGGTAAGCCATGCCGCGCAGGTCGTGCTGCGTCAGTCCACAGGCGCGGGCGGCATCTTCCAGCTCGGCGGGCCGGACGAATTGCGCCCAGTGGTGGGTGCCCCGGGGCAGCAGACGGAAGACGTATTCGGCACCCGCGATGGCGGTCACGAAACTGAGCGGCGTGCGGTTGATCGTCGAGACCAGCAGCAGGCCGCCGGGCTTGAGGTGGCCGGCGGCCTGACGCACGAAATCTTGCAGGTTGTCGACATGCTCCACCACTTCGAGCAGGAGCACCACGTCGAAGGATTCGGCGTCGGGCAGCACCGCAGCGGGCTCGCCGACGCGGTAGTCGATGTCCAACCGGCTGTCGGCCGCATGCAGCCGCGCGGCGGCAATGTTCTTCGCGGCGGCATCCACGCCCACCACCCGCGCTCCGCGGGCGGCCAGGGGTTCGCACATCAGGCCGGCACCGCAACCGATGTCGGCGATGCGCAGCCCGGCCAGATCACCGACTGGGCGTCGGTGGTGGTGGGCGATTTGTTCGAGCACGTAGTGCAGCCGCAGCGCATTGACGACATGCAGCGGCCGCATCGGCCCGGCCGGGTTCCACCAGGTCGCCGCCAGACGGTTGAAACGTGCGACTTCGTCGGTGCGGACGGTGCTGGCAGGCGCGGTCAAATCATCCTCCCACCCACGGCAAAGGGCGCGAGTCGGCTCGGGGCGCCGCTTTCGCCACCGGCGTGATCGGTGCGCAGGTCGGCCATCAGGCTCGGAGACATCTTCAGCCGTACGCCGCTTGTGCTTCGAAGCTGCTGCGAGCGGCGCGCCCGGCTTGATGCACGGCGTTGCGCTGCCGGCCCGACGCCAAGCCTTCGGCCATCCAGGCCGCCAGCGCCACGCCGCTGCGGTGGACCCGGTCGACCTGGCTCGCAACCACGCTGTCGCCGCACACGCCCAGGCGCGCCGCGGGGTCCCACAGACAGTTCGAATAGCCCGACAGGGGGGCCGTCGTCTCGACGAAGGCATGACGCCATTGATGGGCGCAGAGAAAGTTGGGGTTGACCGAGCGCCTCGCATGCGCGCGGAAGTTGTCGAGCAGCAGGTCCGCGACCCCCTCGGCATCGTCGTCCTCGTGCTGCAGCGACCACTTTTCATCGGCCTCGATGAACCAGCGTTGCGAGGTTCCATTGGGGCGCCCGGGCTTGCTGTGCATGGCGGCCACGCGTTCGATCGGGCTGCCTTGGAACTCGCGGTAACCGGGCAGGCCGACAGCGCGATCGGTCCCCAGCAGCAGCACCCAACGGCTGCGGTAGCGCACCGCGCGCAGCGCCGCAGCCACGCCGGCCGACTCGCGCGCAAGCGGCAGGGCCAGGGGCGCCGGAAGGGCCAGCACCAGGGCCTGAAACTCCTCATCGATCGTGCCTGCCGCACCGTGCAGCAGCCAGCCCGCACCCGAGCGCTGGGCGTGCCGAATCGGCGTGTCGAGTCGCACGTCCAGGGGCCGCGCCACCGCCTCGGCCAGTGCGCGCATCGACGGCACGCCGACGGCACCCATCAGCTTCAGGGTGCGGGTGACGTCGCTTTCGTCCTGGTCCACGTCCCGGTCCCTGCCTTTGGGCTCGTCTTCGGCGGGGGTCGCCGGCACGGTCCAGGGGTGGATGGCGGCCAGTTCACCCGGGCGCTGCACGGCATAGCTGGCCAAACGGGTGGCCCCGCTGACGACCTGGGCAGCGTCGTCGAATCTGCCCACAGGGGTCGAGCGCGAGCTGCATCGTCCGCCCACACGGTCACTGGCCTCGAAGACCACCGGCTCATGGCCGCGCAACAGCAACTCGCGCGCGCAGCTCAAGCCTGCGACACCGGCGCCGACGACCGCAATGCGCTGCGCCACGCGGTCGGTCGGTACACTGACAAGGTGACGAATGTTCTGCTGCTTCATTGAAGCCCCTTTTGCGTGTTGCGCTGGTTGGTTCTCCTCTTCTTTACGCCGGAACGACGCCAGAGTTGCAGGGCTGCGCCTGAAGTTTTCAGCGTTGCAACTTTCTTGAGGGGCGCTGCAACTTCGGGCAAGCCCTGGCGTTATCCGGGGGTCGCGTGTCGCGATGCCGTGTTCCCGCGCACGCACACGTTGCACTCCCAGAGGTTCGCTTGAGCGAAGGCGAACTCGCGAGCGGCATCGACGCGGCACTGGTCGCGCGGGCGCAGCAAGGCGAGACGGTCGCGTTCGAAGTGTTGGTGGTGAAGTACCAACGGCGGGTGGCGGCAACGGTCCGCCGCATCGTGCACGACGATCGCATCACCGAAGAATTGACGCAGGAGGTTTTCTTGAGTGCTTTCGTTGCATTGCCGAGCTTCAGGCCCGACGGCCACTTCATGGCGTGGCTGTTCACGATCGCCCGCAATGCGGCGAAGAGTTACCTGCGCAGCGCGCAGAACCGGCAGGACGATCGACCGATCGAACTGCAAGACGAAGCCGGCGACGATCCCCGGTTCGGCGTGGTGCCGAGCCCGGAGGAAGAAGCCATCGCGCATCAACTGTTCGAGCGCATCGATGCCGAGGTGGCGGCGTTGCCCGAGGTGCAACGCCGTGCGCTGCTGATGCGCGAAGTCGACGGGCTGGACTACAAGGCCATTGCCGCGGCGCTCGAGCAACCTGTCAACACCGTCAAGTCCCACATCTTTCGGGCGCGCGAGGCGATCGCCAGCCGCGCGCGTCCGCTGCTTGCGCCCACGCGCGACCGGCGCTGGTAGGAGACCCGCCATGAACGAAGCCTCACGCCTTCTGGACGGCGACCTGACCGCCGACGAACTGACCACCCTGCTGGCGCGCCTGAAGCACGACCCGGCGCTGCGCGACGAGGTCTCGGCACAGCAGCTGGTCCGCGACAGTCTGGCCGGGCTGCGCTCGCTCGACGACGGCTACACCTTGCGCATCCTCGCGCACTTGCGCCAGGCGAGAGCGCCCTCCGCATGACCGGCGCCGGTGGTGCACCACCGGCGCGTCACGTCGTCAACGCGGCTTCAGCCTTCTGCATCACCGGCACAGGCAAGGGCTGGGGGCCGACCGGCCCCGTCGGCACCGTCACCACAGGCTGCACCGGCTGCACCGCCTGCGCACTCCGATCGATGATCTCGAGCCTGCCGTCGTGGTGTTCCACCAGCGCCGTCAGGCTTTCGACCCAATCGCCGTCGTTGCAGTACAGCACGCCATCGATTTCGCGGATCTCGGCATGGTGGATGTGGCCGCAGACGACACCGTGGGCGCCGCGCTTCTTGGCTTCGCGGGCCACCGCGGTCTCGAACTCGGCCACGTAGCTCACCGCGCGCTTGACCTTGTGTTTCAGGAAGCGCGACAAGCTCCAGTACGGCAACCCCATCGAGGCGCGCACGTGGTTGAACCAGCGGTTGACCTTGAGCGTGAACTCGTAGGCCTGGTCGCCGGCGTAGGCCAGCCACTTGGCGCACTGGATCACGCCGTCGAACAGGTCGCCGTGCGTGACCCACAGGCGCCGGCCGTCGGCGGTGACGTGCATGCAGTCCTCGACCACGTCGACCCCGCCGAAGTTGTGCGTCACGTAGCGCCGCGCGAATTCGTCGTGGTTGCCGGGCACGAAGACCACGCGCGTGCCCTTGCGTGCCTTGCGCAGCAGCTTCTGAACCACGTCGTTGTGGCTCTGTGGCCAGTACCAGGAGCGCCGCAGCTGCCAGCCGTCGATGATGTCGCCGACGAGGTACAGCGTCTGGCAGCGTGTGGTTCGGAGGAAGTCGAGCAGCGCTTTGGCCTGGCAGCCGGGTGTGCCCAGGTGCAGGTCGGAGATCCAGACCGTGCGCACGTCCAGCGACACGGGCGCGTCGCCGGCGGGGGTGGGTTGTTCGTCCAGGTCCATCGGCTCCATGGACCTGCATCTTGCAGGCCGTGGGTGACGGGCCGATGAATGCTGCGCCGCCGCGGCCGGCCCGCCACACTCAGGGGGCGAGCGCAGGCGGCGCGGCCGGCGGCGTGGTCTGTGCCGAAGGCACCAGCCGGTTGGTGTCGTGCTGCACTTCGAATGCGGTGCC
>JAABTC010000205.1 GCA_011390055.1 Burkholderiales bacterium
GCCGCAGCCACCAGCCAGGGTGTCCAGTCGCGCAGCACGCCGAGGTGCCCGGCGACGTTGTTCAGCAGCACGAAGCTGATGCCCAGCAGGATCCCGCCGAAGACCTTGATGCTGATGCCGCCTGCGCGCGCCTGCAGGTAGGCGAAGGGCAGCGCGAGTGCGACCATCACCAGGCAGGCCAGCGGGTACAGCGCCTTCTTCCAGAATTGAATCGCGTGCCGGCTCGCGGCCTGCTCCTGGCTGCTCAGGTGGCGGCTGTAGCGCCACAGCTCGAGCGTCGACATCGTCGACACCGGCAGCACGGCCGCCGCAACGACGCCCGCACCGAGCGCGTTGGGCCACTCGATGCGTGCATGCCGGGTTTCACGCACACCCTCGGCGCGGCCGGCCGATGGCCACTCCGTCACCACGGCGTCGTCGAGCACCCACTGGCCTTGGGCGATGCGCGCGTGACGCGCTGCCACGCGCGTGACGAGCCGGCTGTCGGCATCGAACTCGAAGATGCGCACGTCTTCGAGCTGGCCTTCGGGGGTGGTCCGCAAGACGTTGACCGACACGCTGCGCTCGCTGCCGTCGGCCAGGGTGCGCCGATCCTTCAACCAGGCGCCGGTGCTGCCGAAGCTGCGCCCGCCGGCGTAGCGCGACTTCAGGTCGACGACTGCCCGCTCGGTGAGCGGCGCCAAGTGGTCACCGATCAGGAAGGTCAGCACCGCGAAGCCCAGGCCCAGGCCGGTCAGCAACCCGAGGGCCCGGCCAGGACCCAGCCCGCCGGTGCGCAGGATCGTGAACTCCGACGACTGCGCCATGCGCGCCAGCGCGAAGATGCTGCCGATCAGCACGGCGATCGGGAACAGCTCGTAGAAGTGCCCGGGCAGTTCGAGCACACCGGCCCACAGCGCCTGCAGCAGTGTGTAGCCGTTCTTGCCGACGTCTTGCAGCTCGTCGACGAAGTCGATGAAGTAGAACAGCGAGAGGAAGGCCAGCGCCACGAAGAACACCGCCGAGACGATGTCGCGGTACAGCAGGCGACGCACGGTTTTCATGCCGCGTCGCCGGCGCCAGCGGCCCGGCGAGGGCGCAGGCGGAACACGCTGGCGTGATCGCGCCACCACAACAGCACCAGCGCCAGCGCGAATGCGCTGCCGTGCAGCCCCGCCAGTGCGGCGCCCATGCCGAAGCGCCCGCTCGAGACCCAGGCCTGGCTCAGGTTGATCAGGTTGTAGTAGACGATGAAACCGAGCAAGGCGAACAGCAGGTTCCAGTTGCTGGCGCGGCGCGGGTTGGTGGCGGCCAGGCCGATCGCCAGCAGCAGCAGGTTGGCCGCGCCGAGCAGCAAGCCCATGCGCCACACCAGCTCGCCCTGGTGGCGCAGGTTCGGGCTTTGCAGCAGTTCGAACGTCGGGATGGCACGCGGTGGGCGCTCCTGCGCCTTGTTCAAGGCACGCTCGCCCGCCAGCACGCGGTAGCTGTCGAACTGGGACAGCATCTTGTCGCCATCGGCGCTGTCGGCCTCGTTGCGCTGGCCGCGTTCGAGCACCAGCCAGCGCTCGTCGTCGAGCAGCTCGATGCGGCCACCGCGTGCGGAGGTGACCGACTCGCGGGGGCCATCGTTGGACAGGATGAACACGTTGCGCGCTTGCTGCGCCTCGGGCGTGTCCCGGTCGATGAAGAAGACGCGCTTGCCGTCGCGCGAGGTCTGGAACACGCCCGGCGCCACGCGCGAGAGGTCCGAGCGCTGCTGGTAGCGCTCACGCAGGTCGCTGCTCTGCTGGTTGCCCCAGGGCCAGACGAACAGCACCAGCAGCGCGACCACCAGCAGCACCGGCCAACCCATGCGCAGCACCGGCCGCACGAAGCGCGAGAGCGAGACACCGCTGGCGAACCAGATCGCCATTTCGCTGTCGCGGTACATGCGACCCAGGCCCGTCACGACCGCGATGAACAACGACAGCGCCAGCATCGTCGGCAAGTGGCCGAGGGCCGTGTAGCCGAGCAGCAGGACCACGTCTTGGGGCGACACTGCCCCGCCCGCGGCCTGGCCGAGCGTGCGGATCAGCATCATCGTCAACACGATCGTCAGGATGACGATCAGGGTGCCGCCGAACATGCGGGACAGGTCTCTGCGCAGCGTCGTATCGAATAACATCGGCGGATCAAAAAACCAGCGCTCATTATGGACTTCAAGATTCAAGCCGCGCAGGCCGGCGGCCTGGCCGCACTCGTGAGCGACGCCCTCGTGCTGGTGGTCGTCGGCTCGGCTTTGCCCAGCGGCGTGGACAAGACCCTTGCCGGCCTGCTCAACGATGCGGTGGCCCTCGGCGATTTCGAATTCAAGCCGGCGCGCTGCCTGTTGCTGCACCGCCCGGCGGGGGTCAAGGCCACCCGCCTGGTGTTGGTGGCCGCGGCCAACGGTTCGGCCAAGGCCTTCAAGACGGCCGTTGCTGCCGCCCTCGGCGCCTTGAAACCCCTGGGCGTCAAATCGCTGGCGGTGGCCACCGTCGGCGGCGAGGCCCTCACCGCAGCGCATGCCGAAGCCTTGGTCACGGCATGCAGCGATGCGGTCTACATCTACCGCCATACCAAACCCAGCGCCCCCGCCGACGCCAAGCTGGCCAGCGTGGCGCTGGTGGCACCGAAGGCGCAGGTCGTCCCGCTGTCCCGGGGCTTGCTGCAAGGCCAGGCGGTGGCGCTCGGCATCTCGGTGGCCCGGGAATGTGCCAACCGTCCGGGCAACCATGCCACGCCGAGCCATCTGGCCAGCCAGGCGCGTCAGCTCGGCAAGCGCTACGGCTTCAAGGTCGAGGTCTTCGACCGCAAGGAGATCGAGAAGCTCGGCATGGGTTCGTTCCTGGCCGTGGCCCAGGGCTCCGAAGAACCGCCGCGCTTCATCGTCATGCACTACCACGGGGTGCGCGCGCCTGGCGAGGCCAAAGGCCGGGCGCCGGTGGTGCTGGTGGGCAAGGGCATCACGTTCGACAGCGGCGGCATCTCGCTCAAGCCCGGCGGCGAGATGGACGAGATGAAGTTCGACATGGGCGGTGCGGCGAGCGTCATCGGCACCATGTGCGCGATCGGCGAACTCAAGCCGGCGGTGAACGTCGTGGCGTTGATCCCGAGCTGCGAGAACATGCCCAGCGGCCGGGCGGTCAAGCCGGGCGACGTGGTGCGCAGCCTGTCCGGCCAGACCATCGAGATCCTCAACACCGACGCCGAAGGGCGCCTGATCCTGTGCGATGCGCTGACGTACGCCGAGCGCTTCCAGCCGGCTGCGGTGGTCGATGTGGCCACGCTCACGGGCGCCTGCGTGGTGGCGCTCGGCCATCACCACAGCGCGCTGTTCTCGAACGATGAAGCGCTGGCCGGCGACTTGATGGCGGCCAGCCTGAGCGCACTCGATCCGGCCTGGCGCATGCCGCTGGACGACGAATACGACGAGGCCTTGAAGAGCAACTTCGCCGACATGGCCAACATCGGCGGTCGGGCGGGCGGCGCGGTCACCGCGGCCAAGTTCCTGCAGCGTTATGCGGGCAAGTTTGCCTGGGCCCACCTCGACATCGCCGGCACGGCTTGGAAAGGCGGGGCGGCCAAGGGGGCCACCGGCCGTCCGGTGGCCCTGCTGACCCACTTCGTGCTGTCGCGCGCAGCGCAGGACGGCCGCTGACCCGCACGCCGAAGCAGTGACGCGGCGATGAAAGTGGAATTTCACTCGGGCGTTGTCGACAAGTTGGGCAGTGCCTGCGGGTTCCTGCGCCGGGCCGGCGAGGCGGGCGCCGCGGTCACGGTGTGCGCCGACGCGGCCACGCTCGATCGCCTGGACCTGGCGCTGTGGTGCGCCGAGCCGCTGTCGTTTCTGCCGCACGTGCGGGTGCGGCCGGGCCGGCCGGCCGGTGACGCCGGCCGTGCTCGCGCGCACGCCGATCCGGCTGATCGAGCGCCCCGAGCCTCCTGGCGGCGGCACGGTGCTGTTGAACCTCGGGCCTGGACTTGCCGACCACTGGGATCGCTACGAGCGTGTCGTCGAGATCGTCTCCAGCGAAGCGGACGATGCGGCCGCCGGGCGCCAGCGCTGGCGCCACTATGTGCAGTGCGCCGGCATCGAACTGGTCCACCGGCCGCGTCAGGCGGTGTCATGAGCGTTCAGCGCGTGCTGCCCACCCTCACCGAGGTGATCGAGATCGCCGCGGCTGACCT
>JAABTC010000206.1 GCA_011390055.1 Burkholderiales bacterium
ATCGGCGCCAACTGCTGAAGGTCCTGCTCGACGACAAGGGTACCGAGCACGTCCGCTTCAGCGCGGACTTCGTCGCCGAGCCCAGCGCCATGCTGGCTTCGGCATGCAAGATGAACCTCGAAGGCGTCATCGCCAAGCGCGACGATGCCCCCTACGTGTCGCGCCGCAGCGAGACCTGGCTCAAGCTGAAATGCAAACAACGCCAGGAGTTCGTCGTCTGCGGCTACACCGACCGCACCGATGCGGCGTCGCAGATCGGCAGCCTGCTGCTGGGCGTGCACGACGAGCAGGGGCAACTGGTGTCCGTGGGCAGCGTCGGCACCGGCTGGAGCGCCAAGGATGCGCAAGACTTGAAGATCAAGCTGCAGAAGATCGAGGTGGCGACCCCCCCTTTCGCGCAAGGCCCTGCCCAACCCGGCCGCTGGTCGCGGCGTGTGCCTGGCAGCGAGAAGTGGGTCAAGCCCGATCGCGTGGCCGAGGTCGAATTTGCCGAGTGGACGCCCCAAGGGCAGATCCGTCATGCCACCTTCGTGGGCTTGCGCAGCGACAAACGCGCCAAGTCCATCACCCGCGAAAGGGCCCTCGCCATGGCGACCACCGAAACCCAGAGACCGGCCCGCGCAGCCGCCGCCGGCCCCACCAAGGTCACGCACGGCGAGCGCGTGATCGACCCGAGCACCGGCATCACCAAGCTCGACCTGGTGCGCTACTACGAATCGATCGCGGACTGGATCCTGCCCCACTTGAAGGGCCGCCCCTGTTCGCTGGTGCGGGGGCCGACGGGCATTGCCGGCCCGCTCTTCTTCCAGAAGCACGGCGAGAAAATCGGCATCCCCGGCATCCGCGATCTCGACCCTGCGCTTTGGCCGGGCCACGAAGCGCTGCTCGAGGTCGGCACGGCGCAGGCGCTCGCGGGCTCGGCGCAGATGAACGTGATCGAGTTCCACACCTGGAATTCGAAGGCGACCAACATCGACAAGCCCGACCGGATGATCTTCGACCTCGATCCTGGCGAGGGTACGGGCTGGCCGCAGGTGCAGGAGGCTGCCGAGCTGGTCCGCGTGCTGCTGAGCGAACTGAAGCTGAAGAGCTGGCTGAAGACCTCCGGCGGCAAGGGGCTGCACGTGGTGGTGCCGCTCGCGCCGAGCTTCGATTACGACGCGGTGCACGGTTTTTCGCAAGCGGTGGTGCAGCACCTGGCCAAGACGATCCCGTCGCGCTTCGTGGCCAAGAGCGGCCCGGCCAACCGCATCGGCAAGATCTTCGTCGACTACCTGCGCAACGGCCACGGCGCCACCACGGCCGCCGCCTTCTCGGCGCGCGCACGGCCCGGCCTGGGCGTGTCGATGCCGGTCGCGTGGGAGGACCTCGGCCAGCTCAAGAGCGGCGCCCACTTCACCGTGTCGACGGCGCGTGAACATCTGTCCTTCCAGACGGTCGACCCATGGCAGGCGTACGCCTCGACCAAGCAAAGCCTGCGCGGCCCGATGAAGGCGCTCGGGTTCAAGCCCAACGCAAGTGCATGAAGGCCGTGTCGGAATCGTCCGACACGAACGCCAGACGGTCACGACTGGCCTCCACGGCCTGCCCGCCTTAACTTCGAAGGTCCGCCGACGCTTGGCGAAACTTGGCAAAAGGACACCCATGGCCGCACGCTCGATCGCCAGCCTGAACCTCAGTTTCGGCCTGGTCAACATCCCCGTGAAGCTGTACTCGGCGACCGAGTCGTCGGAGCAGGTCCGCTTCAACCTGCTCGCGCCCGACGGTTCGCGCGTCAAGCAACAGTACGTGCACGCAACGACCGGCGCGGTGGTGGAGCGCGGGCAGATGGTCAAGGGCTATGAGTTCGAGGCCGATCACTTCGTGATGTTCACGCCCGAGGAGTTGAAGGCCTTGGACGAGGCGGCCAGCCATGTCATCGACATCGTCTCCTTCGTGCCCGAGAAGTCGGTCGACCCGATCTTCTACGACCGCGCCTACTTCCTGGCGCCGGACAAGCGCGGCGGCAAGCCCTATGCATTGCTGATGGAAGCCATGCGCAAGAGCGGGCGTTGCGCGCTGGCACGCTGGACCTCCAAGGGCAAGCAATACGTCGTGCAGGTGCGTGCTGCCGAAGACGGGCTCGTGCTGCAGCAACTGTTGTACGCCCAGGAGGTGCGGTCGCTGAAGGATCTCGACATCGAACCGGTCAGCGTGTCGCAAGCCGAGCTCGACCTGGCTTTGCAGCTGATCCAGCAGATCGCCCAGGACAGCTACGACCCCGACGCGTTCAAGGACGAAGAGAAGGGGCGTGTGTTGGCGGCCATCGACAAGAAGATCGCCGGCAAGGAAATCGTGGCATCCGCGCGGGCCGACGATCCAGCGCCAGGTGCGCAGATCATCGACCTGGCCGAAGCCTTGCGTGCCAGCCTGGGCCTGCGTGCAGCCAAGGCCGGTGCATCGAAGCCCGTCGCGGCGGTCGATCCGTCCGCGTTGAAGGAACGCAAGCCGGTGCGCCGCGCTGCCAAGGCCGCTGAGCCGGTGGCCGCCAGCGCCCCCGCACGAGCCCGCAAGTGAGCGTTGCGGTCGAGGCGCCGTACACCGTTCGCGACCTGGTGCCGATGCTCGGCCTGAGCCGCGGCACGATCGCTGGGCTCGTCAGCGCAGGGTACGTGCGGCCGGCGCGCGGTGCGCGCAACGAATTCCGCTTCTCTTTCCAGGACGTCGTGTTGCTGCGCACCGCGCTCGAGTTGCGTGCGGCGCGGATCCCACCGCGCACCCTCATGCGCGCACTGCGGCAGCTCGACCGCCAACTGCCCGCCGAGGTGCCGCGCAGCGGCCTGCGCATCCGTGCGATCGGCAGCGAGGTGGCGGTGCGCGATGGTGATGCGCAGTGGGAAGCCGAAACCGGGCAGTTCCTGTTCGACTTCGGCGTGGCCGCATCCGGCGGCACCCTCGCGTTCCTGAAGGCTGCCCCTGCCGCGCAGCCGCCGCAGGAAGCCAGCGCGAGCGCCTGGTTCGCACGCGGCGAAGCGCTCGAAGAAGCGGACCCCGCGGCGGCCGAGGCCGCCTACCGCCAGGCCTTGCAGATCGACCCCGACCATGCCGAGGCCTACGTCAACCTGGGCGCCCTGCTGTGCGAAGCGGCGCGTTGCAGCGAAGCGGTTGAACTCTACGAACGGGCCGTGCAACGGTTGCCCGATGCGCCCCTCGTCCACTTCAATGCCGCCATTGCGCTGGAAGACCAGCAGCGCGAGGCAGACGCGCTGCGCAGCTACGAACGCTGTCTGAAGCTCGCTCCCGACTTGGCCGACGCACACTTCAACGCCGCCCGACTGTGTGAAAAGCTCGGCGACTCGAGGGGCGCCCTCAGGCATTACAGCGCCTACCGGCGCATGAAGCGTTGACGCGACAATGTCGTCATGCAACGCTATTGGATCCCTGCCCTCGTGGCCCTCATGGGCCTCGCGCCCGCCGTCCGCGCTGAACCGATCGGCGAGGTCGACACCGTGTTCAAGCTGATCGGTCCCGACCACAAGATCGTCGTCGACGCCTACGACGACCCGGGCGTCAAGGGCATCACCTGCTACGTGTCGCGCGCCAAGACCGGCGGCATCCGCGGCGGCCTCGGCCTGGCCGAGGACAAGGCCGAAGCCTCCATCGCCTGTCGCCAGACCGGGCCGATCTCGTTCGCCCGACCGCTCAAGCGCCAGGAAGAAATGTTCAGCGAACGCATATCGCTGATCTTCAAACGCCTGCGCGTGGTGCGCATGGTCGACGCCGGGCGCAACACGCTCGTCTACCTGACCTACTCCGACCGGGTGATCGAGGGTTCGCCGCAGAACAGCGTCACGGCGGTGCCGGTGGATCGCGCACTGCCGATTCCGGTGCAGTGAGCTTGCGTCGCGCAGCGCCTCCCATGCCTGGCTGCACGCCGTGATGAGTGCCCACCTTGAATTCTGAACTTCCTTTCGACGCCTCGCAGCACCCACATCGGCGGTTCAATCCTTTGGGCGGCCGATGGGTGCTGGTTTCGCCGCACCGATCGCGCCGGCCATGGCAAGGGCAGCAGGATGCTCCCGACCTGTCCGTGCGTCCTCCCCACGACCCGGGTTGCTTTCTTTGTCCGGGCAATGCACGTGCTGGTGGCGAGCGCAATCCGGCTTACACGGGGCCCTTCGTGTTCGGCAACGACTACGCGGCCATGCAGCCGGGCAC
>JAABTC010000207.1 GCA_011390055.1 Burkholderiales bacterium
TGGCGTGCCGCCAGCCAGATCAGGGCCGCAGCCATCGCCAACACCGCGGGCACCGACCCCAGGTTCAGCCAAGCCCAGCCTTGCGTCGTGACCAGTGCGCCCGAGGCCAGCGAGCTCAGGGCCAGCGTCGTGAAAACGCAGAAGTCCATCGCGCCCTGCGCCTTGGTGCGCTCCTCGGGGCGGTAGGTCGAGGTCAGCAGCGTGCTGCCGCCGACGTATAGAAAATTCCAGCCCACGCCCAGCGCCAGCAAGGCCACCAGGAACTGCATCAGCTCCACCCCCGACAGGGCCACCGCGATGCACAGCGCCTGCAATGCTACTCCGCAGCCCATCACCGGCAAGGCCCCGAAGCGCCGCACCAGGTGGCCGGTGAAGAAGCTCGGTACGAACATGCCCAGCACATGCCACTCGAGCACCAGCGCGGCGTCGCCAAACGGCAGGCCGCAGCGCTGCATCGCGATCGGCGTGGCCGCCATCAGCAGGTTCATGACGCCGTAGCCCAGCGCGGCGCCCAGCACCGCGACGATGAAGGCCGGCTGGCGAGCGATGTCGTCCAACGGCCGACCGCTCGAACTGCCGGGGGGAACCCGGACGTGCTCGGGAAAGCGGATCGTCGACAGTGCCGCGAGTGACAGCAACGCCACGCCGACGAGGGCCAGGTACGCGGCAGCGAAGGGCACCGACCCCAGGTCGCGCGTGGCGTTGGCCAAGTTGGGACCCACCACGGCACCGATGATGCCGCCGGCCAGCACCAGCGAGATGGCGCGCTCCTTGTACGCCGGGGCCGCCAACTCGATGCCGGCGAAGCGGTACAGCGAGGCGTTGGCGTTGTAGAAACCGGCCACGAAGGTCGATCCCACCAGCAGCCAGAAATTGCCACTGACGGCGGCCCACGCACAGCTGGCCGCCGAGAGCGCGGCAACCACCAGACCAAGCTGGAACGAGCGCTGCCGACCCCAGCGAGCCTGGATGCGCGCCACCAGCCCGGTCGACACGGCGCTGCCGACCACGTAAGCCGTGATCGGCAGCGTGGCCATCCATCCCGCGGGCGCGATCTGCAGGCCCACCAGGCCATTGACGGCGATGAAGACGACGTTGTTGGTCAGGAACAGGCCCTGGCACAGCGCCAGCATGATCAGGTGCCGGTTCATCGAGCCGATCATCGCATCCCCGCTGCGACAATCGTGCGGTCATGTCCGACTCGCTCTTCGACGACCCCGAACCCAACGCGGGCGTGGCGCAGGCCGCTCCCGATGCGCCGCTGGCCGAGCGGTTGCGGCCCCTTACCCTGGCCGCGGTGATCGGACAGCGCCATCTGCTGGCCCCCGGCAAGCCCCTGGCCGCCGCCTTCGCGGCGCGACGCCTGCATTCGATGATCCTGTGGGGGCCACCCGGCGTCGGCAAGACCACCTTGGCGCGGCTGGTCGCCGGCGCCTTCGATGCCGAATTCATCGTCATCTCGGCGGCGCTCGGTGGCGTGAAGGACATCCGTGAAGCGGTCGAGCGGGCCCAGACCGCGCGCCGTGCGGGGCGGGCGAGCACGGTCTTCGTCGACGAAGTCCACCGCTTCAACAAGGGCCAGCAGGACGCCTTCCTGCCGCATGTCGAGAGCGGCCTGTTCAGCTTCATCGGTGCGACCACCGAGAACCCGTCCTTCGAGGTCAATTCGGCCCTGCTGTCGCGCGCCACCGTGCACGTGCTGAAGCCGCTGGCGCCTGATGAGCTGGCCGAGCTGTTGCAGCGTGCCCGCGCCACCTTGGCGCTACCGCCGCTGACCGATGCGGCGCGCGAACGCCTGGTGGCGTACGCCGACGGCGACGCCCGTCGGTTGCTCAACGCGGTCGAGAACCTGGCGGCCGTGGTCCAGGCCCCTGCGGCGCAGGCCATTGACTCGATCGACGAAGCCCGCCTTGAACAGGCCCTGGGCGAGCAGCTGCGCCGCTACGACAAGGGTGGTGACCAGTTCTACGACACCATTTCCGCACTTCACAAGAGTGTGCGCGGCAGCGACCCGGATGCCGCGCTGTACTGGCTGGTGCGCATGCTCGACGGCGGCGTCGACCCCCGCTACGTGGCGCGCCGCGTGCTGCGCATGGCCAGCGAGGACATCGGCCTGGCCGACCCGCGCGCCTTGCGCATGGCCCTGGATGCGACCGAGGTCTACGAGCGGCTGGGCTCTCCCGAAGGCGAGCTCGCGCTGGCGCAGGCGGTGCTGTTCCTGGCCGCAGCGCCGAAGTCGAATGCGGCGTATGTGGCGTGGAACGAAGCCCGCGCCTGGGTCAAGGCCGATGGCACGCGGCCGGTGCCGCTGCACCTGCGCAATGCGCCCACACGCCTGATGAAGCAGCTCGACCACGGACGCGGCTACCGCTACGCGCACGACGAAGGGGAAGGCTTTGCGGCCGGCGAGAACTACCTGCCCGAGGGCATGCCCGCGCCGCACTTCTACCGCCCCACCCAGCGCGGCCTCGAAGGCCAGATCGCCACCAAGCTCGCCGGCCTGCGCGCGGCCAACGAGGCTGCCGGCGCAACGCCCGCTGCCGATGCCGAAGCGGCGCCGCGCGAGGGTTAACCTGCCGCGGGGCCTGCATCTTGCCTGCCTACAATCGCGCGGTTTGGCCGACGCGGGAGTAGCGCTTGGAAACCTTCTTTCAGCAAATCATCAACGGACTGGTGCTGGGCAGCATGTACGCCTTGGTGGCCTTGGGCTACACCATGGTGTACGGGATCATCAACCTGATCAACTTCGCGCACGGCGAAGTGTTGATGGTGGGAGCGCTGACGAGTTGGACCGTCGTCAGCATCCTGGCCGACTCGGGCATGCCAGGCTGGCTGATGATGCTGATTTCGCTGATGTGCGCCATCGTCGTGTGCGCGGTGCTCAACTTCACGATCGAGAAGGTGGCCTACCGGCCCTTGCGCAATGCACCACGGCTGGCGCCGCTGATCACCGCGATGGGGATGAGCCTGCTGCTGCAGACCCTGGCGATGATCATCTGGAAACCGAACCCGAAGCCGTACCCGATCCTGCTGCCCAACGAGCCGATCGACCTCGGCGGCCCGGTGATCAGCGTGGTGCAGTGCCTGATCCTGGGCCTCACGGTGGTGATCCTGGCCGCCCTGATGTACCTGGTCAACCGCACCAAGTTGGGCCGTGCGATGCGTGCGACGGCCGAGAACCCGCGGGTGGCCGCGCTGATGGGCGTGCGTCCTGACATGGTCATCTCGGCCACCTTCATCATCGGAGCCGCACTCGCCGCCGTGGCCGGTGTGATGTGGGCTTCGAACTACGGCACCGTCCAGCATTCGATGGGCTTCCTGCCTGGCCTCAAGGCATTCACCGCGGCGGTGCTGGGCGGCATCGGCAACCTCGGCGGCGCGGTGCTCGGTGGCGTGCTGCTCGGGCTGGTGGAAGCCATCGGTGCGGGCTACCTCGGTGACCTGACCGGTGGCGTGCTGGGCAGCCACTATGCCGACATCTTCGCCTTCGCTCTGCTGATCCTGGTGCTGACGCTGAGGCCCTCCGGTCTGCTGGGCGAACGCGTCGCCGATCGCGCGTAGAAGGCAACCACGATGTTGAAGAACAAGCTCGTCGTCTTCTTGATCGCCGCGGCCTTCCTGGTCGCGCTGCCTCTGTTCGCCCAGCAGTTCGGGCAGGGCTGGGTGCGCATCATGGCGCTGGCCCTGCTGTACGTGCTCCTGGCGCTGGGGCTGAACATCGTCGTCGGCTATGCCGGCCTGCTCGACCTGGGATTCGTGGCGTTCTATGCGCTGGGCGCGTACATGTACGCGCTGTTGGCATCGCCGCATCTGGCGGAGAATTTCGAGACCTTCAAGGCCCTGTTCCCCGAGGGACTGCACACACCGATCTGGCTGGTGATCCCGTTGGCGGCCGTGTTCGCCGGCATCGCGGGGGCGCTGCTCGGGGCACCGACCTTGAAGCTGCGCGGCGACTACCTGGCCATCGTCACGCTCGGCTTCGGCGAGATCATCCGCGTCTTCCTGAACAACCTCGAGCATCCGGTCAACATCACCAACGGACCGCGCGGCCTGGACCGCATCGATTCGATGAGCCTGTTCGGCGTGCTCGACTTCGGCAAGGGCATCTCGATCGGCGAGTTCAGAATCCCATCCGTCACGCTGTATTTCTACCTGTTCCTCAGCCTGG
>JAABTC010000208.1 GCA_011390055.1 Burkholderiales bacterium
GGATCGAGCTGGTCGGGCAGCAGCGGAATGGCGGTTTCCGGGGCCACGACCAGCGGGCCTCGCGCGGCCTGCAAGGCGCTTTCGAGCTGGGCCAGCGCTTGCGGCAGGCGCTCGGTCGCGAACTTCTCGTCCTGCGCCACGTTGGTCTGCAGCAGGCTCACGTCCAGGCGCCCGGCCGGCGTGCTGAAGTCGTGTGCGACGAGCGGTGCACCGACCAGCAGGGCCAGCGACACCAGCAACGGCGCCGAGCGCACCGTCCAGCGTTGTGTCGTGCGCGCAAGGCCGAGCGCCGAAGCGGCCGACAGCACGGCCAGCGTGAAACCGATGCCGTAGACACCGACCCACGGCGCCAGCGCGGCCAGCGGTCCGTCGACCTGGCCATAGCCGGTGGCGGCCCAGGGGAACCCGGTGAAGATGACCGCGCGCGCCAGCTCGGCGGCCAGCCACAGCGCGCCGAACAGCAGGCCCGACGCGGTCGGCGACTGCGGCCGCTGCAGGCGCGCGTAGAGGCCCATTGCCAACGCAAGGTAAGCCGACAGCGCGATGCACAGCGCCGCCACCGCCACGAAGGCCAGCGGGGCGGGCAGCGCGCCGTAGGTGTGCAGCGAGATGTAGAGCCACCAGGTCGATGCGCCGAGCCAGCCACTGCCGAAGGCCAGCCCGAGGCCGGCCGCGCCACGCGGGCCCGCCGCCGAGGCGCGCCAGGCCAGCAGGCCGGTGCACAGGAAGGGCAGCCACCACAGCGTGGTGTGCGTGGCGGCCAGGCTGAACGCCGCGCCTGCAGCGGCCGCGACCGCGGCGGCGCGGATCAATCGAGCTCGGCGGCGGCTTCGCCGGCTTCGAGTCGGGACACGCGGTACCAGCGTACCGCGCCGCCACGCGTCAACATCACCGAAAAGCGCAGGCTGGCGACGTCGACCGCCTCGCCGCGGCGTGGCACGCGGCCGAGCTGCTGGGCCACCAGGCCACCGATGGTGTCGAACTCTTCTTCCGACAACTGGGTGCCGAAGGCGGCGTTGACCGAGGCGATCGGCGCGTCGCCGGCCACCCGGTGGCTGCCATCGGCCAGCGTGTAGACGCTGTTGTCGCCGTCCTTCTCGTCGAACTCGTCCTCGATCTCGCCGACGATCTCCTCGAGCACGTCCTCGATCGTGATGAGGCCCGCGGTCTGGCCGAACTCGTCGATGACCATCGCCAGGTGGTTGCGGTTGCTGCGGAAGTCGCGCAGCAGCTCGTTCAGGCGCTTGCTCTCGGGCACGAACACCGCCGGGCGCAGCAGCGTGCGCAGATTCAATTCGGGCGCGCGTTGCAGCTTGAGCAGGTCCTTGGCCATCAGGATGCCGATGACCTTGTCGCGCTCGCCTTCGTAGACCGGAAAACGCGAGTGGCCGGTGGCGATGACCACCTGCAGCAGCTCGTCGTAGGGCGCGTCGATGTCGAGCAGGTCCATCCGCGGCGCGGCCACCATCACGTCGCCGGCGCGCATGTCGGCCATGCGGATCACGCCTTCGAGCATCAGCCGGCTCTCCGGCTCGATCAGCTCGCGCTGTTCGGCGTCGGCCAGGGTCTCGATCAGCTCATCGCGCGAGTCAGGGCCGGGGGAGAGGAACTCGAGCAGGCGCTCGAAGAGCGTGCGCTTGTCGACGTGCGTGGGGAGGGTGCGCGGCGGGCGGTGCGGGTGCGGGTCGGACACGGCAAAGGTGTCGGTGGAGGCCGAGCGTGAACGTTGGATACGTTGGAGGGAGAATACCCGATCGACCCGCCGCCGCCCCATCCGCAGGCGCGGGCCCCCGGCCGCATGCAGCCGGCCCAACCGACAACGGACACGACCATGGCACAAGGCTTGATTCCTGCAACCATCCTCACCGGCTTTCTCGGCTCGGGCAAGACCACGCTGCTCAAGCGCGTGCTGAGCGAAGCGCACGGGCGCAAGATCGCCGTGATCGAGAACGAGTTCGGCGAGGAGAACATCGACAACGAGATCCTGGTCGACGATGCCGGCAAGGAGCAGATCCTGCAGCTGTCCAACGGTTGCGTCTGCTGCACGATCCGCGAAGACCTGCGCTCGACCCTCACCACACTGGCCGAGAAGCGCCGCAAAGGAGAGCTCGACTTCGAGCGGGTGGTGATCGAGACCACCGGCCTGGCCGACCCCGGCCCCGTGGCCCAGACCTTCTTCATGGACGACGAGATCGCCGAGAGCTACCTGCTCGACTCGATCCTGACCCTGGTCGACGCCAAGCATGCCCAGGGCCAGCTCGACGAGCGCCAGGAAGCGCGGCGCCAGGTCGGCTTTGCCGACCAGATCTTCATCAGCAAGAGCGAGCTGGTCGACGATGCGGCGCTGCAGGCGCTGACGCACCGCATCAAGCACATGAACCCGCGCGCGCCGCAGCGCAAGGTGCATTTCGGCGAGGTGCCGATCGCCGAGGTGTTCGACCTGCGCGGCTTCAACCTGAACGCCAAGCTCGAGATCGACCCGGAGTTCCTCAACGCCGACCCGCACGCCGGCCACGACCATGACCACGACCATCATGGCCATGAGCACCACGACCATGCCGAGGGCGAGCACTGCGACCACCCGCACCACCATGCGCACGACGACGACGTCAAGTCGTTCGTGTTCCGTGCCGACAAGGCCTTCAACCCGGCCAAGCTCGAAGACTTCCTGGGCGCCATCGTGCAGGTCTACGGACCGAAGATGCTGCGCTACAAGGGCGTGCTGCACATGAAGGGCAGCGACAAGAAAGTGATCTTTCAAGGCGTGCACCAGTTGATGGGCAGCGACCTGGGCCCGAAATGGATGCCGGGCGAGAAGAAGCAGAGCAAGATGGTCTTCATCGGCATCGACCTGCCCAAGGACATCTTGTTGCAGGGCCTGGAGCAGTGTTTGGTGTGAACCGGGTCACGGCATCCTTCATGGCTACAATCCGCGCGCTTCAAATCCAGACCTGAGGGCGCGCCGAAGGGCTCGCTGTGCAGGTATAAAGCTGCACGAGGAGAGCGAATGAGCAAGTCCACGGCCAAGAGCACGCCGCCACCGTCCAAGGTGGTGAAGAAGCCCGCCGTGAGCAAGCCCGTTGCGAAGGCGCCTGCCCCGATCAAGGCCAAGGCGACCGTCGTCAAAGCGCCGGCCAAGCCGGCCCCGAAGGCGGCTGCCAAAGCAGCCAAGACCGTTCCCGTGGCCGCCAAGAAGGCGGTCCCGGCGCCCGCCGAACGGGCCGTTGCCAAGACGGCTCGCTCGGCAGGCAAACCCATCGCGGGAGCCGCCAAGGCGGCTCCGCCTCCTTCTTCCAAGGCCTCGCCCAAGGCGGCGGCCCGTGACACCCCCCAACGTTCGATGCCCTCTTCCCCGAAGCCGCCCCCTCAACCCGCAACGCCGCCACCGGCCAAGCCACTCAGCCAGGCCCGCACCGCCGCGGCCGCCGGCAAGGCCGCTGCCGCAGCGGCAGCCGCAGCCGCTGCGGCGGCCGCCAGCGCCGCCGCCGCCTCGGCCGCCTCGGCCAGCCGGTTCGCCGACCGCTTCGCCCCGGCCAAGCCGCCAGCGCGCACCGTGGCCGACCACTCGCTCGACGTGCAGAAGCCCGCGGCCAAGGCGGACCCGAAGCTCGCCGGGGCCTGGAAGCACAAGGCCGGCCGCGAGCTGAGCGAGCCCGAGCTCCTGGCCATGCCCGAGAGCGAGTACATGAACGACAAGCAGCTCGACTTCTTTCGCGCCCGCCTGGTGGCGCTGAAAGACGACCTGCTGTCCAATGCCGGAGAAACCACCGAGCACCTGCGCGAGGACACCTCGATCGTGCCCGATCCGGCCGACCGCGCCACGATCGAGGAAGAGCATGCGCTGGAGTTGCGCACGCGCGACCGCGAACGCAAGCTGCTGAAGAAGATCTCGCAATCGATCGGCCGCATCGACAACGGCGAGTACGGCTACTGCGACGAAACCGGCGAGCCGATCGGCCTGGGCCGCCTGCTCGCGCGCCCCACCGCGACCCTGTCGCTCGAGGCCCAGCAGCGCCGCGAGCTGAAGCAGAAGATGTTCGGCGACTGATGACGACCACCCCCGTTGCGGCTTCGCCGCTCCCCCTCAAGGGGGCCGAGGCCCGCGGCTCCAAGCCGACCTGCGTCGGCTTGGACGGGCCGAG
>JAABTC010000209.1 GCA_011390055.1 Burkholderiales bacterium
GGACGCCGCCGCGTCCGGCGAGGTCGGCACGCGCCAGCGCGTGGGCGCCGTGCGCTTCGGCGCCCGGGGCGGCGACCACGCGCACTACAGGCTGTATGCCAAGGGCCACCAGCGCAAGCCCAGCGCGCTGGCGTCGACCGGCGCCGCGGTCGACGATGCCGCCGGTGGCGCGCAGGCCGGCTTGCGCGTCGATTGGGCGCAAGGCGACCAGGCCGTGCGCGTGCTCGCCGACATTTACCGCAGCGACATCGGCGAACAAGGGATTGCGCGGCGCGCCGACGGGGCCCAGCTGAGCGTGCGCTGGCGCCGCGACTTCGCCAGCGGCGCACGGCTGGTCGTGCACGGCCTGGTCGAGCAGACCGAACTGCGCACGCCCACGTTCCACGAGCAGCTCGACACGGTCGACCTGTTGACCCAGTACGACGTTGCCACCGCACCGAACAACCGACTGATCGTCGGCGCGGGCCACCGCAGTTCGCGCGACGACACCTCCAACGGACCGACCCTGGCGTTCCTGCCGGCCAAGCGCACGCTGAGCTGGTCGCGGGTGTTTGCCCAGAACCAGTACGACATCGACGAACGCTTCAGTCTGGCATTGGCCGCGAGCCTGGAGCACAACCCGTACACCGGCGTCGAGTTCCTGCCGAGCGCGCGGCTGTCGTGGCAGCTGGCGCCGGGCCACTTCACCTGGGCCTCGGCCTCGCGCGCGGTGCGTGCCCCATCGCGCATCGACCGCGAGTTCTATTTGCCTGCGTCGCCCCCTTACACGCTGGCCGGCGGCCCGGCCTTCGAGTCCGAGGTGGCCAACGTGGTCGAGCTGGGCTACCGTGCGCAGCCGAGCGTCACGGTGTCTTACGCGTTGACGGCCTTTCGGCAGGATTTCGACCACCTGCGCAGCCTGCAACCCACGCCCCTGGGCTTGCAGTTCGAGAACGGCCTGGCCGGGCGCACGCAGGGGCTGGAAGCGTCGATGAGCTGGCGCGTGAACGAGCGCTGGCGCCTGGTGGGCGGAGCCACCGGCCTTTCGCGCAAGATCCGCCCCAAGCCGGGCGCGGTCGACATGGGGGGTGAAGCGGCGCTCGGCAACGACCCCACGCACTGGTGGAGCCTGCGCTCGACGCTCGACCTCACACCCCGCCTGATCTGGGACGTCTCGGTGCGGCGCAGCGGCAGCCTGCCGGCACCTGCGGTGCCGGCCTACACCGACGTCGACATGCGGCTGGCCTGGAGCGTGACGCCCGATCTCGAAATGGCGCTGTCGGTGCGCAACCTGGCTGATGACCGCCACCCGGAGTGGGGCGCCGCTGCCAACCGCATCGACTTCGGCCGCAGCGCGGCACTGCAGTTTCGCTGGCGCCTGTGACGGCACGCTCACGCCCGGAAGTTCAGCGCACGTTGCGGCGACGGTACGCGCGCGCGCTGATGGCGCTGGTCGTCGCGGCCGGCCCCTCGTTGTCCGCACCGACGCGCGCGCAGGACGGTGCCGATGCGAGCGAGCCGGCCGTCAAGGCGGCTTACCTCTACCGCCTGTGCAGCTATGTCACCTGGCCCTCGCAGCGCGCATCGGCCGGGCCGCTGGTGATCGGCGTGATCCATGCACCGCAAGTGCATGCCGAGCTGGCGCTGCTGGTGCCGGGTCGCAAGATCGACGGTCGCGACATCGAGGTACGCCGGCTGCAGGAGACGGACCCGGTCGACGCGGTGCATGTCTTGTACGTCGGCCGCGAGCCGCCCCTCAAGAGCGGCAGCTGGGCTCGACTCGCCGCCCACCGGGGGATGTTGCTGGTCAGCGACCAGCCCGATGGGCTGGCCAACGGCGCGGCGATCAACTTCGTGCGCAGCGGCGGGCGCGTGAGGTTCGAGGCAGCGCCGGATGCCGCCGACCGGCACGGTCTGAAGCTGAGCGCGCGGCTGCTGGCGGTGGCCGAACGGGTGGTCATGGCGCCATGAGACGGTACACCACGTTGCAGCGGCGCCTGACGGCCGTGGTGTTGCTGACGGTGGCTTTCGCGCTGGCCCTGAGTGCCGCGGCCCTGCTGGTCTACGAGGTCTACAACTACCGCGAGCGTGCCGTGAGCGAACTCGCGACCCAGGCCGACCTGCTGGCCTTCACCAGCGAGACCGCACTGGCCTTCGACGACCAGAAGGCGATGGAGCAGAACCTGGCGCTGCTGCGCCTGCAGCCGGAGGTGCGCACCGCGGTCGTCTACCGCAGCGACGGCCGCGTGTTCGCATCGTTCTCGGCGGACGGTGCGGCGCCCGCGCCGCAGGCGGCCAGTGGCACGTGGGTCGGGCATCGCATCACGGGCAATCGGCTCGAGTTGTCCCGACCGATTGTGCACAACGCCGAGCCGGTCGGGCGGCTGTTCATGCAGTCGCGCTACGACGTGGCGGCGCGCGTCGGCGACTACATGACCATCCTGGCCGTGACGATGCTCGTGAGCCTGCTGCTGGCTGCGCTGGTGTTCGATCCCCTGCAACGCAAGGTGATGCAGCCGGTGCATGCCCTGTCGTCGGCAGCCAAGGACGTCGTCGAGCGCGGCGAGTACCGGATCACGGTGGCCAAGACCAGCGACGACGAACTCGGGCTGATGGTCGACGCCTTCAACACCATGCTCGGCGAGGTGGCGCGTCGCACCGACGAGCTGGAGGAGGCCAACAAGCGCTTGTCGCTGCAGATCGAGCAGACCGAGCAGGCGCAAGCCCAGCTGCGGCTGGCCGACCGCCGCAAGGACGACTTCCTGGCCACGCTGGCCCACGAACTGCGCAACCCGATGGCGCCGATCTCGAATGCGGTGGCGGTGCTCAAGCTCAAGAAGCTGGCCGACCCGCAGCTGGTCTGGATCCGCGAGGTGATCGAGCGCCAGGTGCGCCACCTGGCTCGGCTGGTCGACGACCTGCTCGACGTGGCGCGCATCACCCGCGGCAAGATCGAGCTGCGCCTGGCCCGTATCGACCTGGCCGTGGCCCTGCGCACCGCACTCGAGTCGACGCAGCCGGCGATCGACCAGCTCGGCCACAAGCTGACGGTGCACCTGCCGCCCGACCCGGTGTGGGTGATGGGCGACATGACGCGGTTGAGCCAGATCGTGACCAACCTGATCAACAACGCCTCCAAGTACACCCCGCCGCCCGGCACCCTCGAGGTCGAACTGCTGCAACAAGGCGCACAGGCCGTGATCCACGTGCGCGACAGCGGCGTCGGCATCGCGGCCGAGCAGCTCGACGAGGTCTTCGGCATGTTCACGCAGCTCGAATCGCCGCTCAGCCGCACGGCCGGTGGCCTGGGCATCGGCCTGGCCCTGGTGCGGGCCTTGGTGGACCTGCACGGCGGCACCATTCACGCCAGCAGCGGCGGGGTCGGCCAGGGCAGCTGTTTCACGCTGCGCCTGCCGCTGGAAAGTGCGGCCGCGGCGGCACTTGACGCACCGCGCCTTCAGGCCTGAGGCCCGACGCGGCCGACGCGCCGCGATGTTGTCAATGCTGCAGGATCTTCGACAGGAATTCCTTGGCCCGCGGCGTGCGTGCATCGGGGTTGCCGAAGAATTCATCCTTCTTGCAGTCCTCGACGATCTTGCCCGCGTCCATGAAGATCACGCGGTGGCTGACGCGTTTGGCGAAGCCCATCTCGTGGGTCACGACCATCATGGTCATGCCTTCCTTGGCCAGCAGCACCATCACGTCGAGCACTTCGCCCACCATCTCCGGGTCGAGGGCCGAAGTCGGCTCGTCGAACAGCATCACGATCGGGTCCATGCTGAGCGCGCGGGCGATCGCCACGCGCTGCTGCTGACCGCCGGAGAGCTGGCCGGGGAACTTGTCCTTGTGCACCATCAGGCCGACGCGATCGAGCATCTTCATGCCGCGCGCCTTGGCCTCGTCGGGGCTGCGGTTCAAGACCTTGATCTGGGCCAGCGTCAGGTTCTCGGTCACCGTGAGGTGCGGGAACAGCTCGAAGTGCTGGAACACCATGCCCACACGCGCGCGCAGCTTGGGCAGGTCGGTCTTCTTGTCGCTGATGCTGATGCCGTCGACGACGATGTCGCCCTGCTGGATCGGCTCAAGCGCGTTGACGGTCTTGATCAGCGTGCTCTTGCCCGAGCCCGACGGGCCGCAGACGACGACCACCTCGCCCTT
>JAABTC010000210.1 GCA_011390055.1 Burkholderiales bacterium
TATCAGTTCAATTTCTGCCCGTGACTGGGCGCCAGAAATGGTTTCGCCTCGGTCTGCGTTTTTCGCCCCTTCGTGCGTGGTTCCGTGGTGCGCGTGCCCGGTCGCCAGCTACGCACCTGACAGCATCAGGAGCAACCAGAGCACGCCAAGCGTCGTGGCGGTCAGCGCTGACCAGATGGTGGGTCCCCGCGGCAGCATGTTGGTCCTCAGTGAATGGCGCGGGGTGAGCAACCGAATGCCCCTCGTTCGGTGCGCCCTCGCGAGTCGCGCCGAATCACCCCGCATGGCCGCATGGTCGCCGCCCGCATGTTCGGACTCAATCCCCGAGGCTGGGCAGGACAGTTCCGACATCGATTACCCGAACTTCCAACTGCAGCGAGGACGGTTTCAGACTCTCATGGCTTGCTGCGGCGCGCGGCTGCCTCGTCGGTTGGCGAAGAGCGAGCCGCGCGCCAGCCAGCGAAGGCATGCATCGGACAGGTCGTCCCGCACGGCTTGCAGCGCCTCGACTGGCCAGAGGTTGTTGATCTCGCCCGGGTCGGCCTGCAGGTCGTACAACTCGCCCGCCGCATCGTCGAGGTACAGCACGATCTTCCAGCGCCGATCCCGGCGCATCAGGATGAACTCGCTGCCGGTCTGAATGTGGTCCCGTGCCAACTCCGCATAGACAGCGTCGCGGGGCTGGTAGCCGGGCTGGCGCGACAGCGCGGGCCACAGCGTGCGCGCCTCGAAGTCCGAAGGCACCGCAAGGCCAGCGGCTTCCAGAATCGTCGGTGCGATGTCGAACAACTGCACCAGGTCATCCCGGGTGCCACGCTCGACGGGCAGGTTCTTCGACCAGAAGATGAGCGGCACACGCACCACCGAGTCGTACATCGTCCACTTCTGGATGTGACCGTGTTCGCCCAGCGCATCCGCATGGTCGGAGGTGAAGATCACCAAGGCGTTGTCGAGGTAACCGCGGGCATCCAGCGCGGCCAGGATGCGGCCCACCTGCTGGTCGATCATGCTCACGTTGGCGGCGTAGTGGCGGCGCAGGCGCAGCAGGTCGGCCTTGTCGATGTCGCGCCGCCAGGCGATCGAATCGAAGTTGAACTCGATCATGTTGTCCCGCAGCACGCGCTGGGCCAGCGGCTGCGCACGCAGCTCGGCCTCGCCGACGGTCGGCACAGGGATGTCGACGTCGGCATACGCCGCCAGTGCGTCGGGCGTCGGATCGTAGGGCGGGTGCGGCCCCGGAAACCCGATCTGCAGAAACAAGGGGTCCTGGTTCTTGCGGTCGCCGAGCCACCAGCACGCGGTGTCACCGATGAAGTTGTCCGGGTGCATGTCGGCGTCCAGATCCCAGGCGAAGGCACCGAGCGCCCGCTTGTAGCCGTCGGGGTCGGCTGCGTGACGGTTGTAGCGCGAGGGTTTGGTCAGCTTGCGCGCACGCAGGGCCTTGTCCCACTCGTCGTAGATCGCGCGGTCACGTTCTTCCAGGAACAAGGGGCGGTCCTTGTTCTCCATGATCAATCGCTGGTGAAACCCCCCGGGTGCGTCGTAGGGGTTGATGTGCATCTTGCCGATGTTCACGCAGTGGTAGCCCTGCTCGGCCAGCGAACTCACCCACGTCGGTTGCCAGGGCTGGAAGTTGCTGAACACCTGGCAGCCGTGCGGGTACTTGCCCGTGAAGAGGCTGGCACGGGCGCCCACGCACACGGGCGAGGTGACGAAGCATTCGCTGAAGGCCGCGCCTTCTTTGGCAAGGCGATCGAGGTGCGGCGTCTGCATCCATGGCGCACCCATCGCGCCGATCGTGTCGGCGCGCTGCTGATCGGTCATGATGAGAATGATGTTCGGGCGCTTCATCGAATCAGTCCAGCTTCAGCCCGGTGCTCGTGATGACGCGCCGCCACTTCTCGAGTTCAGCGACCTGAAAGGCCTGGAACCTGGCTGGCCCCTCGACCTTGACCTCGTCGCCCTGGGCCGCCAGTCTCTCGCGCAGGGTGGGCGATCGGGCGGCCGCTGCAGTGGCCTGGTGGATGCGCTCGACCACAGCGGGCGGCGTGCCCCCGGGCACGAACAACCCGAACCAGGCCGACGCCACGACGTCGACGCCGGCCTCCTTGAGCGTCGGCACGTTGGGAAAGGTCGGCGAGCGGGTGGCACCTGTCGTGGCCAGCACGCGCAGACGGCCCGACTTCACATGCGCCTGCACCACCGGGATGTGGTTCTGCGAGAACTGCACCTCACCCGCGATGAGCGCGGTGACGGCCTGCGCGCCGCCCGGAAAGGGCACGTGCTGCGGCTTGGCGCCGAGCGCCTGGTTCATCAGTTCGACAGAGAGGTGCGGATAGGTGCCATTGCCATTGGACGCGTAGTTGAGCGTGGCGGCGCCGCCCTTCATCGCCTTCACGAAGTCGTCCAGCGTTGCGGTGCCCGACGTGGCATTCACGCACAAGGCCAGCGGCCCCTCGGTGAACTGGGTGACGGCCACGAAGTCCTTCACCGGGTCGTACCGCAATTGCCTGTAGACCCACGGGGCGAAGGCATGCGTGGCCGCACCGCCGAGCAGGATCGTGTAGCCGTCGGCGGGTGCCCGCGCCACCTCCCCGGCACCGATCGTTCCACCCGCACCCACCTTGTTCTCGACGATCACGTTGACGCCCAGCTTGCGGCCGAGTTCGTCGGCAAGCAGCCGGCCGCTGATGTCCACCACCCCGCCGGGTGGAAACGGCACGACGAGGCGCACCACCCGGTTGGGATAATCCTGCGCCAGCACCCCCAGGGGCCAGCACAGGCACAGCACCAGCAGGTGCACCCATCGAGAAAGCAGGCCCATGGCTCGGTCCTTCAGGTTGTCGTGAGGCCGACCGCCGGCCTTTCAACTTATCGTTCTATAGTTAATCAGATTCGTCAAGACGGACAAACACGGTCTCGGCAACAGGCACCTCCCATGCACGGCACTTTCAAGCACAGCGCAAGCCCCTTGTACGCCCAGTTGGCCGACGCCCTGCGCGAGCGCATCGTCAAGGGCACATGGCCCATCGGCGCGCAGATTCCCACCCTGCCGGAACTCGCGCACGAGTTCGGTGTGGGCCTCATCACCGTGCGGCAGGCGGTTCAGCTGCTGAAGAACGAGGCACTGGTTGCGCCGGAACAGGGCCGCGGCACCTTCGTTCGCCACAAGCCGCAGACCCACCCGAGGATGCGCGTCGAGACCTCGCTGCAAGGGCTGGCAGATCTTTACCGCAAGCTGGCGCCGCGGGTGCTGCCGCTGGATGAGGGCAAGGCCATGCCGCGACTGGACGTGGAAGACGGCCTGGCAGCGCCGGGCTACCGCTATCTGCGCCGCGTCCACGCCAGCGAACGGCAGGTCACGTCGGTGATCTCGGCCTATCTCGACGAGCGCATCTTCAAGATGGCCCCGAAGAGGTTTCGAAAGGAACTGATCATCCCGGTGTTGCTGGAGCTCGAGCACGTGAGGATCGGCTCGGCCCGACAAATCCTGACGATCGGCACGGCCGGCGTGGAGGCGGCCACGGTGCTGAACGTTGCAGCATCGGCGCCGGTTGCAGAGGTGCGGCGGGTGTTCTGTGATCCCGAAGGCACCGTCATCTACCTTGGAGAGCTGACCTATCGCGGCGACTTCATCCGTGTCGACATCGACCTGCTGGCATAGTCACCTGGTGTGAAACGCTGCAGCCTTCGCTCACCGCATGAACAAGCTCGCCCTCCTGCCCGTCTTGCTGCGCGAACGCTTCAGCCGGCGCAGCCTGCCGCGGGTGCCCGAGCCCGACCTGGTGATGGACGACCCGCAGCAGGTGGCCGCATACGATGAAGCCGGCCGCATCGACGGCCTGATGTCTTCGGCCTATCTGTACCACTCGGCCCGTGTCAGCCAGGTGATCCAGGGTTGCAAGGAGGTGGTCGATCTCGGCTGCGGCCCGGCGATCCAGCTTTGCCAGATTGCGCAGCTCAACCCCGATACCCACTTCCACGGCATCGATCTGTCGCCCGAGATGCTCGACAAGGCACGCCAGAACGTGGCCCGCCTGGGGCTGCAGAACGTGCGCTTTGTGCTGGGCGACATCACCGCGCTCGAGGCGTGGCCCGCCGCTTCGGTGGACGGCGTCGTGAGCACG